>NZ_BACT01000242.1:0-2192 GCF_000333255.1 Methylobacterium sp. B1
TCACCGCGGCCGGTCGGGCGAGGGCCGCCGCGGCGCGCGCTCCGCGAAGGCCGGCGACAAGGGTGGTGCTGCCCGGGGCGGTCGCGCGAGGAGCGGCGACGCCAGTCGCGGCGACGCCAAGGAGATCCGGAGCGCCGGCGAGGCCGAGGAGGCCCGGGAGGAGCGTCCGCGGGCACGCACCGGTCGCGGTGCGGCGGCCGCGCAGCGTCCGGAGGCACGCCAGGAGAGTCGTCAAGAGAGTCGGCAGGAGGGGCGCCAAGAGGCTCGCCCGGAGAGCCGTGTTGCGCGACGCACGACGGCGCGCGCCGGCGCGGCCGGGCGCGAGGAGCGCGGGCGCCGGAACGATGCGGACGGTGATACGCCCGTCGGTTTGGGTTCCCACGTCCCGGCATTTCTGCTTCGACCAGTGTTGGCGAAGAAAGAAAGGTAACAAGGGTCTTTTCGAGCTTAACAGTCCGGCTACCAGACTGCCGTATATCAAGTCAGGGTCGCGGCGCATGCGCGCCGATCGCCCGGGACCACGGGATACGGATGAGCCAGGAGCCTCCACATCGAGGACGAGGCGGGCGGCCTCGACGGCGGCGCCGTCGTCGGCATCGAGGGCGGGTACGGGCGACGCGGCTGGCTCGCGGCCTACGACGCGAAGACCGGCGAGGAACGCTGGCGCTGGTACGTCACGCCGTCCGAGGGTTGGGAGGGGGGCTTCGTCGCCCAGACCGCCGACGGCACGCCGCTCCACCGGGACATCGCCGCCGAGAAGGCCGCCGCTCCGGCCAACCGCGACGCTTGGCGCGTCGGCGGCGGCTCCCTCTGGATGACGCCGGCCTATGATCCGGAGAGAACCCGGAAGCCGACCAGTTCACCATCACGCTGGATCCCGGCGCCACCGTCACCTACGTGGCCGAACTGCGCGGCTCCAACGTCCCCCAGCTCCGCCTCTGGGACCAGGACGCCTACCGCCGGAAGGCCGCAGGCCTGACCCTCTACAAGGGCATCATCATCGGGATCAGCGGCCTGCTGGCCCTGTTCCTGACCATCGTGTTCGTGGTCAAGGGCGCGATCATCTTCCCGGCCGCCGCCGCGCTCGCGTGGTCGGTGCTCGCCTATGCCTGCATCGATTTCGGCTTCCTGCAGCGGGTCTTCCCGGTCACCGAACTGGCCGAGCGGGTCTACCGGGCCTCCGCGGAGGCGGTGCTCGGGGCGACGCTGCTGGTCTTCCTGTTCGCCTATCTCAACCTCGCCCGCTGGCACGTGCGCTACAGCCATGTGGCGTTCTTCTGGCTCGCCTTCCTGGCCGGCCTCGTGGGGCTCGCGGTGTTCGACCCGCCGGTGGCGGCGGGCGTGGCCCGGATCTCCATCGCGGCGGTGGCCGGCATCGGCCTGCTGCTGATCGTCTACCTCGCCGCCCATAACGGCTACGACCGCGCCATCCTGCTGGTGCCGACCTGGCTGCTCCTCGTCGTCTGGGTGACGGCGGCGGGCTTCGCGGTCACCGGCCAGATCGGCAGCGACCTCGTGCAGCCGGCGCTGATCGGCGGCCTCGTGCTGATCGTGATGCTGATCGGCTTCACGGTGCTCCAGCACGCCTTCGCGGGGGGCGGGCTCAGCCACGCCCTCGTGTCCGACACGGAGCGGCGTGCGCTGGCGCTGACCGGCGCCGGCGACGTGGTGTTCGACTGGGACGTGCCCGCCGACCGGGTCTTCGTCGGCCCCGAGATCGAGGGCCAGCTCGGCCTCGCCCGGGGGACGCTGGAGGGACCGGCCACCAACTGGCTCGGCGCGCTCCACCCCTTCGACGTGGAGCGCTACTCGGCGGCCCTCGACACGGTGATCGAGGAGCGGCGTGGCCGCATCGTCCACGATTTCCGCCTGCGCTCGGAGGCCGGCGCGTTCTTCTGGTACCGGCTGAAGGCGCGGCCCGTGATCGGCGCCGACGGCGAGGTGATTCGGGTGGTCGGCACCATCGCGGACGTCACCGAGGTGAAGACCGCCGAGGAGCGCCTGCTCCACGACGCCGTGCACGACAGCCTCACCGGCCTGCCGAACCGCGAATTGTTCGGCGATCGGCTCGATGCGGCGCTCGCCTTCGCCGGGCAGGACCAGCGCCTCAAGCCCACCGTGATCGTGCTCGACGTCGACCGGTTCAAGGGCATCAACGACGCCATCGGCCTGTCGGCCGGCGATTCGATCCT
>NZ_BACT01000241.1:0-504 GCF_000333255.1 Methylobacterium sp. B1
CCGCTCGGGCTGGCCCCGGAGCTGCGTGATGAGCCTGCCGGCCTGGAACGAAGACCGCTCAGCGCCGGCCCGGAGCATCCCGGCGGAGGCGACGGAGGGCATCCTGCTCGCGGCCAGTGAGGGCCGGGCCTTCTGGGCGCCGACCCGCGGCGGCCGCATGATTGCGGCGTTGCGCCCGCTCCACCGGCCGGAGCGCCGGACCGGCCATGTCGGCTGGCTGTCGGTCACGGCGCAGCGCTACACCCTGGATTACGGCTGCGGCTGGTTCCCCTGGAGCGAGGGCGGCGCGATCTCGGATGCCGCGCTCCTGGCCACGGGACGCCTCGACGCGACCCTGAGCAACAACCGCTTGTGGGACCTGGGCCCGATCCTGCCCCTGTTCGAGGCGCTGGGCTTCCGCCTGTTCCACTGGCCGGACCTTGGGGATCCGCCGGCCGCCTTCGTCGACCTGTTCGACGCTGAGCTGTCCGCTCACGACGATCTCTGGCTGGTGTGTCGGGATCG
>NZ_BACT01000240.1:0-3244 GCF_000333255.1 Methylobacterium sp. B1
CGGGCGTCCAGGCTCGGCCGGTCCGGATCGGCGCCGAGATGCAGGCGGTCCACGCGCAGCCGCGGCGAGGGCAGCAGCCGGACCTCGATCCGGCCGTCGGTCCGGACCGGGACGCCGAGGGACCGGGCGAGCGCCCGGTCGACGAGCGCGCGATGGGCCTGCCAGTCGACGAAGGGCGGAACGGCGAGCGCCGCCACGAGAACCAGGATGACGGCGCACGCCAGCGCGGTCAGAAGATCACGCAATGGTCCTGTTCCGCACCATCTCTCCGCGAGGCCGCGCCATCACCGTGCCGCCGTGCCCCGCGTGCCCCCGCGAGTCAGTTGTCACGGCCATAGCACGATAAGCCCCCGGGAGCGCCAGCGGCGATGCCACGGTCCGGAGCGGTGCGCGCGGCTGTCCGCGGCACCCCGGGCGAGGGGTTCCGGACCGGGCGCGGGTCCCCTCTCCCGTGCGGGAGAGGGACAGGGTGAGGGATGCGACTTCTCCGGAAGGACCTGGTCCCTCACCCCAACCCTCTCCCGCACGGGAGAGGGGGCTTGTCGCGCTCCGCCGCCGCTGTCGGCCCCCGATCACACACGTGCCGATGCGCGGCCACCGGGGAGACGGCGGCGCCCCGCAGCCGGCCACGGGCCCCGAAGGCCGCGGATCGTCCCAGCGCGGACAGCCGCGCTTCATGGCTCCGCGCCCCCTCGGCGGCGCGAACGGCCTCGACGCCGTTCGCGATTTGGTCCAGGGATGCGGGATGCAGAACCGCCCGCAAGCGCAGCCCGCCGGGGACGGCGCGCCCGCCACGTCCATCACCGCCCGCGCCATGGGCGCCCTCCGCCGCGACGCCGCCGGCTATCTCGAGGGGCTCAATCCCGAGCAGCGCCGCGCCGTCGAGACCACGGAGGGCCCGATCCTCGTGCTGGCCGGCGCCGGCACCGGCAAGACCCGGGTGCTGACCACCCGCATCGCCCACCTGATCGCCACCGGGCGGGCGCGCCCCTTCGACATCCTGGCGGTGACCTTCACCAACAAGGCCGCCCGGGAGATGAAGCACCGGATCGGCACGCTGATCGGCCCCGCCGGCGAAGGCATGCCCTGGCTCGGCACCTTCCACGCCATCGGCACCAAGATCCTGCGCCGCCATGCCGAGCTGGTCGGGCTCAAATCCGACTTCACCATCCTCGGCACCGACGATCAGCTCCGGCTGATGAAGCAGGTGATCGCCGACCAGAACGTCGACGAGAAGCGCTGGCCGGCCCGGGCCCTGTCCCACGCCATCGACGGCTGGAAGAACCGCGGCCTCGGCCCCGAGCAGGTGCCCCCGGGCGAGGCTGCCTCGTTCGCCTTCGGAAAGGGCGGCGCGCTCTACACCGCCTACCAGGCCCGGCTCGCGACGCTGAACGCCGTCGATTTCGGCGATCTCCTGCTGCTCTGCCTCAAGCTCTGGCGGGAGAACCCCGACGTCCTGGCCAATTATCAGGACCGGTTCCGCTACATCCTGGTGGACGAGTACCAGGACACCAACGTCGCGCAGTACCTGTGGCTGCGCCTGCTGGCGCAACAGCGCAAGAACATCGCCTGCGTGGGCGACGACGACCAGTCGATCTACGGCTGGCGCGGCGCCGAGGTCGACAACATCCTGCGCTTCGAGCACGATTTCCCCGGCGCGGTGGTGGTGCGGCTGGAGCGCAACTACCGCTCCACCGGCCATATCCTCGCCGCCGCCTCGGGGCTGATCGCCAAGAACGAGAGCCGCCTCGGCAAGAACCTGCGCACCGACGACGAGCCGGGCGAGCGCGTCACCGTCACGGGCGCCTGGGATTCCGAGGAGGAGGCGCGGATACTCGCCGAATCGATCGAATCCCTCCAGGTGAAGCAGCATCCCCTGTCGGAGATCGCCGTGCTGGTGCGGATTTCCGCGCAGATGCGCGAGATCGAGGATCGGTTCGTCCAGCTCGGCCTGCCCTATCGGGTCATCGGCGGCCCGCGCTTCTACGAGCGCGCCGAGATCCGCGACGCCCTGGCGTATCTGCGCGCCACCGTGAACGTCAGCGACGACCTCGCCTTCGAGCGGATCGTGAACACGCCCAAGCGCGGCCTGGGCGACGCCACCCTGCAGCAGCTCCACACCTACGGCCGCGCCAACCGGCTGCCCCTTCGGATCGCCGCCGAGCGCCTGTGCGAGACCGACGAGCTGAAGCCCCGGGTCCGCTCGACCCTGCGGGCGCTCACCGAGAGCTTCGCACGGTGGGCGCGACTGGTGGAGGCGCAGCCGCACAGCGAGGTCGCGCAGACGATCCTCGAGGAATCCGGCTACACCGAGATGTGGCAGAAGGACCGCTCGGCCGACGCCGCCGGCCGGCTGGAGAACCTGAAGGAATTCGTCCGCTCCATGGAGGAATTCCCGGACCTCGCGGCCTTCCTGGAGCACGTCTCCCTGGTGATGGAGGCCTCCGAGGCCGAGGGCGCCGAGCGGGTCTCGCTGATGACGCTCCACGCCGCCAAGGGGCTCGAATTCGACACCGTGTTCCTCCCCGGCTGGGAGGACGGCCTGTTCCCGAACCAGCGGGCGCTGGACGAGAGCGGCCGCGCCGGCCTGGAGGAGGAGCGGCGCCTCGCCCATGTGGGCCTGACCCGGGCGCGCAAGCGGGCGAAGCTGTCCTTCGCGGTCAACCGGCGCATCCACGGGCTCTGGTCGTCGACCATCCCGTCGCGGTTCATCGACGAGTTGCCCGAGACCGCCGTCGACGTGGTCGAGGCCCCCGCCCACTTCTCGGCCGGCGCCTCGCGGTTCGACCGCAACCCGGCGCCGTTCGGATCGAGCTACGGCACGCCGGGCTGGCAGCGGGCGCAGGCCAACACCGCGCCGGGTGGCCGGTCCGGGTCCGGCGGCGGCTTCCGGTCGGCGGGCCCGGGCGGCCGCTCCGGCGGCCAGTCCGGCGGACCCCGCCAGATCGAGGGCGAGCTGATCGCCAAGTCGACGGGCGCGCCCTCGGCCTTCCAGGCCGGCCAGCGGGTCTTCCACACCAAGTTCGGCCCCGGAACGGTCGCGGGCGTCGATGGCAACAAGCTCACCGTTGACTTCGACAAGGCCGGCCAGAAAATGGTGCTCGACAGCTTCATCCAGGCCGGGTGAGGCCCGTCCCGCCGACCAAGCCCGGACGTTTCAGGGCGGCAGGGTCGGCCGGCTTCGCCCCTGCGGGCGGGGAGGATCGTGATCGTGCCGGATGCCGCGTCATCGCTCTCCCCCTCC
>NZ_BACT01000239.1:0-1339 GCF_000333255.1 Methylobacterium sp. B1
CAGCCCGGGCTTGGTCCTCGGCCCATGCCGACGGCGGAGCCAGGGCCAGCGCGACGAGGGCAGCGCGCAGCCAAGCTGGGCGCGTCGGAGGCCGGAAGACGGTGTCGGGTGCAGGATGATGCATGTAGGCGGCCTCTATCAGCTTCCGCTCTGGCCGCTCAACCGCGGCGTGTCGTCCCGACGTTCACGTTGCCGTCGTGGGATAGGTGGACGCGGAAGTACATTGCCAAATTGTCCCTTCGCCCGACCTATGGCGGGAACGACGCCGCCGATACGGGCGGCCGAACGCCTCGAGAGGAAGCTCCCGCCGATGCGCCTGACGTCTCTCCGCGCCGCGATTGCCTGCAGTTTCGTGGCGCTCTCGGCCGCCCTGCCCGGCGCGGTCAGCGCCGCCGAGAAGGCGGCCGTGTTTCCGGTCGAACTCTTCGATCCCGGCGCCTCCTACGGAACCCGGACGCGGCCGGTCGATGCGCGAAAACTCACCCTCGTCACGGACGAATTGCGCAACGCCCTCCGTGACAGGGCCGGGCTGGAGATCGTCGATACCGCATCCAAGGCCGACGTCGTCGCCAAGGAGGGGCCGCTCTACAAATGCAACGGCTGCGCGGCGGACATCGCCAAGAGCCTGGGTGCGGACCTCGTCGTGACCGGTTATGTGGAGAAGGGGTCCGGTCAGATCTTCAACCTGAGCGTCACGATCGCCGAGGCCGATACCGGCAAGGCGGTGCGCGGCGGCCAGGTGACGATCCGCGCCGACACCGACGATACCTGGGCGCACGCGATGCGCTGGGTGGTGAAGAACCGCCTGCTCGCCGAGCCGCTGCCCGGGAAGTCCTGAGACGGTCCGTTCAAGTCCGAGTGTTTCGTGCCCACGTCTTCAACCCAGCAAGATCCTCTGCCCCGGCTCCTCGTCAGCGTCCGCGATCCGGCTGAGGCCGAGGCCGCTCGCCTTGCGGGTGCCGACCTGATCGATGCCAAGGATCCGGAGCGCGGGGCGCTCGGCGCCCTGGACGACGGGATCGTGCGGGAGATCGTCGCCCGCGTGTCCGGCGGTGCCGCGACGAGTGCGGTGGCCGATCCCGCGGTCCGATCCGTGGCCGCCCTGGCGCACACCGGCGTCGACTGGGTGAAGGTGGGCCTCGCGCCAGCCCTGCTCCGGGATCCGTCGGCCCTGGTCGACCTTGTCGCGGCGGCACCGGGGCGGCTGATCGCCGTGCTGTTCGCCGAGGACGGCACGACGGCCCCGCATGTGCCCGCACTCGCAGCCGCCGGCTTCGCGGGCGCCATGGTCGATACCGCAAGGAAGACGGGCCCCCGCCTGCCCGAACTCGCCGCTCCC
>NZ_BACT01000238.1:0-10408 GCF_000333255.1 Methylobacterium sp. B1
CTGATGGCGGTTCGGGCCCGGATGCCAGAGCCTCCGCGAGACCGTGGCACGCCTCGGTCTCGCCGACGCGGTGGCGTTCGAGCCGCCCCAGGCGATTCGCTCCGTCCTCGCCCGCGGACGGATCCTGGTCGTCCCGTCGCTGGCGGAGTCGCTGCCCTACGTCGTGCTGGAAGCCGCGGCGGCGGCGCAGCCCCTGGTCGCCACCCGAGTCGGCGGCATACCGGAGATCTTCGGTCCGGCCGCATCCGATCTGGTCTCGTCCGGGGATGCGGGCGCGCTCGCAGACGGCATCCGGCGCGTCCTCGACGCCCCTCCCGATGTGCTCGCCGCCCGGACGCAGAGCCTCAGCGCATCGATCCGGCAGCGCTTCTCGCTGGAGCGCATGGGCAGCGAGGTGATCTCCGGCTACGCCGCGGCCTTCGAGGCCCGCGCGCAAAGCCGCAAGCCTGCCCCCGGTGAGATCGCTGGAGCCCGGACCGCCTGAACTCGGTCGCAGGGACGTGATGCGCCGGGGCTTGTGCGTCGCAGTGGAAAAAGCCGCGACACCCTCGCCCTTAAGTCTTCAATCAATGCCCCGTGCCAAGCTCCGTTCGAAGTGGCGGCTGCAGGGCTCGGGGGGAGCCGATCGATGAGCGCGTTCGATATTCGCGATCTTCTCGACGCCGCCGTGCCGATGGAGGCCTCTTCGGCGCCGGCTCGTGACAGCGTCCCCCTCGCCGAGGCTGCGGTTCCCGGTCCCACGGCGATCTCGCCCGTCGTCGTGGCCGGGCTGGTGCGCGCGCTGGAATGCGCCTTGATCTTCGGCCTCGGCACGCTCCTGCACGTGCTGATGCTGCGCGGTCGCGTGCCGTTCGGTCTGACCTATGCGGGCGCCATCGGGATGATCGCCGTGACCACCGTGACGCTGATTCAGGCGTCCGGCGGCTATCGGATCGCCGCCTTCCGGAGCTTCTTCAGGACGGCGATCCGGCTGATCGTGGCGTGGTCGCTGACCTTTCTGATGGTCGCCACCGGCCTCGTGCTGGCCAAGGTGGCCGACCATTACTCGCGCCTCTGGCTGGGAACCTTCTTCGGCGCCGGACTCGCGATGCTGCTGGTCGGGCGCTTCGTCCTCTTCCGGATCATCGACGCCCAGACCCGGGCCGGACGGTTCGACCGGCGCACCGCCATCGTGGGCGGCGGCCAGCCCGCGGAAGCCCTGATCGCCGCCCTGGAGACACAGAGCGAGAGCGGCATCCGCATCGTCGGCGTGTTCGACGACCGGAACGCCGATCGGTCGTCGGACGTGGTGGCGGGGCATCCGAAGCTCGGCAATGTCGACGACCTCGTGGCCTATGCGCGGCACGCCCGGCTCGACCTGATCGTCTTCACGATCCCGATCACCGCGGAGGCGCGGATCCTCCAGATGCTCGCCAAGCTCTGGGTTCTGCCGATCGACATCCGGCTCTCGGCCCACGCCGCCAAGCTGCGCCTGCGTCCTCGCAGCTACTCGTATCTGGGCTCGGTTCCGGTGCTCGACGTCTTCGACAGGCCGATCGCCGATTGGGACGTGGTGGTGAAGGCGGTGTTCGATCGTTGCGTCGGTCTGATGATGCTTCTGGCGCTGTCGCCGCTCATGCTGGTGATCGCCCTCGCCGTGCGCCTGACCTCCCGCGGGCCGGTCCTGTTCCGGCAGAAGCGCCACGGCTTCAACAATGAGCTGATCGAGGTCTACAAGTTCCGTTCGATGTACGTGGATCAGTGCGACGCCGGCGCCGCCAGGATGGTCACGCGGGGCGATCCGCGCGTGACGCCGGTCGGCCGCTTCATCCGCAAGACCTCGCTCGATGAGTTGCCGCAGCTGTTCAACGTGCTGAAGGGCGACCTGTCGCTCGTCGGCCCACGCCCGCATGCCCTTCAGGCGAAGGCCGCCAACACCCTGTACGATCAGGTGGTCGACGGGTACTTCGCCCGCCACAAGGTCAAGCCCGGCATCACCGGCTGGGCCCAGGTCAACGGTTGGCGCGGCGAGACCGATACGTCCGAGAAGCTGCAGCGGCGCGTCGAGCACGACCTCTACTACATTGAGAACTGGTCGGTTCTGCTCGACCTGCAGATCCTGCTCACCACGCCCTTCGCGCTGTTCAAGACCGAGAACGCCTACTGAGCGGAGGGGCCGGCACCCGGACGGTGCCGGCCACGGGTGCCGCTACGGCAGGGCGCCCGCCTTCTCCTTGGCCTTCATGATCGTGTCGCGGCAGCCCTGAGCATCCCCGGCCTTGTCCTGCTGGCTCGCCTGCGCGACGAGCTTCTTGGCCTCCTCGACACCCGCAGCCGTGGGCTTCACCGCGGCATCCGACTCGGTGAGCTTTGGCGGCGTGTCGAGCGCCTTGGGCGAGTTGGACGAGGTTGGGCCGCCGGGCGGCGTCTTGCCCGTCACTGCGACGGCGCCGGCGCTGTCGAGCCGCCTCTGCAGCGTAGAGACCTCGTCGGCGCACGGGGTCGCCAGGGCCGGCGTGGCGGCCGCCAGGGCCAGGGCTGCAACGGCGAAACGCATGATCATCAGGATGAAACTCCACGGTGTCGGATTGCGGCCGGCGCTGACATCCCGTTCCTGAGCGGATCGTGACGCGCCGGCGCGGCTACCGGGGAGACGCCGGGCAGACGGGCCCGTTCCCGAGACAGGAGGCCGCATGCAGGGCCGCGAAACGCGACGGGCGCCCCGCGCGGCCGGTCGGCCGCGGGAGGCGCCCGCTTCTGGACACCTGGGACGGATCAGTACTTCCGGATGATCGGCTCCGGCGACATCGGCACGGGGTCGGCACCGAAGGCGTAGCGGATGCCGGCGTAGACCGAGAACGGCTGCGCCAGGGTCGTGGTCCGCGGATCGCTGATCCGCAGGTTGCCGGCCACCGCGCCCGGCTCGGCAAAGGTGCCGAACGTGGCGTAGCGGTTGTTGGTCAGGTTGGTGATCAGGCCGAAGACCTCGAGGTTCTTCGTCACCTGATACTTCGTCTGGAAGTTCAGCACGTAGTAGGGCGGCAGCTTCCGGTTCAGGTTCGACTCGTCGCCGCGGAAGTAGGACGAGGAGAAGGCCTGGAGGTAGAGGCCGAACTGCCAGTCGGGCGTGACGAAATAGTCGAACCCGGCCTTGATCTGATGGGTCGGCACCAGCGGCACGATGTTGCCCTTGCGAACCTGGATCGCGCCGTCATCCGCCAGCGGGTTGTTGGGCGACGACAGGGTGCCGTTGAACTGGAAGGTCGCGTCCACCAGCGCGTAGTTGGCGTAGACCCGCAGGTAATCCGCCGTGTACTCGCCGCCGACCTCGATGCCCTGCCGCTGCGTCGACGGCACGTTGACGAAATAGGCACGGGCGGTGTTGCCGGGGGTGGCCAGCGACAGGATGTCGTTGGCGAGGTCGGTGCGGAAGGCGCCGATCTTGTAGGTGATGATGCCGCCGTCATAGGTGTTCGGCAGCTGGCCGCGGAAGCCGACCTCGTAGGTCCGCCCGGTGACCTGCTTGAGCGGCGGGTCGGCCACCAGCGAGTTCGGCAGCAGGCACGGCCGGTCCGGGTTGGCGCAGGCCAGTTCCAGCGGGGTCGGGGCGCGGTTCGACTCCGAGTAGCTGCCGTAGAGGTTCAGCGCGTCGAAGAACCGGTAGGTCAGGCCGGCGACCGGGTTGATCTTGTTGAAGTAGTGCGTGCCGGTCACGTCCGGCGAGAAGCCGGTGAGATCCTCGCTCTGGATGCGCGCGAAGTTGAGCCGGGCACCGGCGGTCAGCGACAGCCGGTCGGTCACGTCGAGCGTGTCGAGGGTGTAGAGGCCCATATAGAGGTTGGAGCCGTTGACCGAGCTCGGCGCGATGCCCAGCGCGCCCGCGGTCCGCAGCTGCGGCGTGCCGAGGCCCGGGATGTTGCCGTAGAACGGGTTGCTCGGATCGGTGGTGATCGACAGGTTCGGGTTGATCACGCCCAGGGTGCTGGACGACTTGAACGAGTAGTTGGCCGCGTCGATGCTGCCGCCGACCACGAACGTGTTGGACAGGCCGAAGATCCGGTCGCGGTTGGCCGCCTGCAGCGAGCCGCCGAAGCCGGTGGCTTCCGTCCGGGTCGTGTCCAGCGTGCCGTACGGGATGCCCGCCGGGAACGGGATCCGCTGGTTCTGCTGGCCCAGGATCAGGAACTGGTTGCGGAAGGCGTTCTGCGACTGGCCGGCAGCCGGGCTGAAGCCGTCATCCTCGAAGCAGAGATTCCCGCGGAAGCTCGACCGTGTACTGCAATTCTCGAAGTTGCCGTCGTTGCCGTCGACGTAGGTCTGGCTGAAGCGGCGGAAATAGGCGTTGCCGGCGAGATCCCAGGTCGGCGAGATGTCCACCCGGCCGGTGAGCTGGAGGGTGCCGACCTCGGTGGTGGTGGTCTGCGGGTAGGTGAAGATCGCCCGCGGGTCGCGGTGGGTGAAGTCCACCGGGGTGGCGGCGGCTGCGCCGAAGAAGCTGCGGGCGGCGAGCCCGATCAGGTGGAACTCCGAATCCTGAGAGCGGTAGCCGATGTCGCCGTAGATCCGGCCGATCGTGCTCGGGCTCTCGTAGCGCCAGCCGCGGTCGTTCAGGCCGTCGCCGGTGAAGTAGACGCTCCAGGGGCCAGAGACCTTGCCGTATTCGAGGTAGCCGGCGGTGCGTGCGTCCGAGCCGCCCCAGGCCGAGATCTCGGTCCCCTGCCAGGTGAAGCCGTTCTTCATCTGGATGTTGACCGCGCCGCCCAGCGCGTTGAGGCCGAAGACCGGGTTGCCGGTGACGACGTCGATCCGCTGGATCGCCTGCGGGGGGATCAGGTCGAAATTGACGATGTCGCCGAAGGCTTCGTTGATGCGCACGCCGTTCTGGTAGACGGCGAGTCCCTGCGGCACGCCCTGGACCGGCGAGGCCGTGAAGCCGCGATAGGTGATGTCGACGCGGTTGTTGTTGCCCTGCGAGTCGGAGACGTTGATGCCGGGGGTGCGCCGGGCCAGCGTCGTGGTCAGGTTGTTGCTGGCGCGATCAATCGTGAGATCGCTGGCGGTGACCGACTCGACGGTGCTGGGGATCTTGTAGAGGGGCTGCTCGGAGCCGCGCAGCCGCGTTCCGATGCTCGGTCCCACCGAACCCGCCGGCGGCACCGGGCCGGGCCCGTTGAAGATCTGCGCCTGGCTCGAATTGCCGCCGCCGGACCCGACCGGCGACGTCGAGACGACGCTGATCTCGCCGAGCGTCACCGATTGCTGAGCCTGCACGGCGGTGGGGAGAACCGTCCCCGCCAGGACCGATGCTGACGCGACCAGGCTGCTCCGAAGCGCCCGAAGTGACATCCCCAACCCCCTCAAGACCGAACACATGCTCGTGACTTCCGAGCTTGGGTCTCTCTTGGCGGGTGCCGGAGACGCACACAATTGGTTCAAGAACACGCGAGCCGCGTTTCGGCTCTATTTCCGGTCGGAGCCAAGCTAAGCCGTCACGACGTGGTGAAACGGCAACAGTTTCGATAACGATCTCAGAGGCTTAGGGACGTTTCGGCAATATGCTCGGGATGAATCGGCAAGAGGGCTCCGAGCGCTGTCAGAGTCGCGCCTGGATCAGGCGGGCGAGCTCGCCGAGCCGCTGCTCCAGCAGCTGCGGAACCTCGCAGACATAGGTCAGCGACTGGCTTCGCTCCTGGAAGATCCGGCGATCCCAGGCGAACTTCGTCTCCAGCTCGGACTGGTCCTTGGGAAGCTCGGTGGCGTCCGAGGCGCTGGGCGCGTCCTTCACCTGGCTGATCTTGTCGGCCTCGTCGCGGATCCGCTCGGCCATCCGGCGCTGACCCTGCGCGTAGCGCGCGATGCCGCTGACCACCTTGTCCCGCTCGCCGTTCAGCACCTCGAACACGCCCGCGAAGACGCGCGTCAGGGCCTTGTCCTTCGCGTCCTTGTCGGACCCGAATTTCTCCACGAACGTGTCGAGGAGCGGCCCGACCTGCGACAGGTCCGTGCGCCGGGAGGCGATTTTCTGCGCCAGGACCGCCGCATCGTTGTCGCTGCCCCAATCGCCGGCCGCCGCGACGTCCGGTCCGGTCCAGAACTGGCCGGCGCTCAGGGTGGCGACCTTGCGCTGGACGCAGGGCCAATTCGGGTCCGGCTTCGGCTGAGCCAGGGCGGGGCCGGAGAGAAAGGCCAGCCCCAGCACCGGGCCGAGGATGCGGGTGAGGAGGACGTTCATCAGGCAGGCTCCATCAGGTGTTGTCGCCGGCCGGGCCGCCGCGCCGGGCCATGATGCCGCGACCGGGATCGTAGGCGACCACCGCCATGCCGAAAAAGGCGAGCCCCACGCCCACCACCACGGCGCAGGCGACCGGCTCGAACTGGACGTAGAGGGCGTAGCGGACGAGCTGGACCGCGTGGCTGAACGGGTTCAGCTCACAGATCCAGTACAGGGTCTCCGAGGATTCCCGAATCCGCCACAGGGGATAGAGGGCCGAGGAAGCGAAGAACATCGGGAAGATCACGAAGTTCATCACGCTGGCGAAGTTCTCGAGCTGGCGGACCAGCGAGGACAGGAACAGCCCGATCGCCCCGAGCATGAGCCCGGTGGCCAGGAATGCCGGGAGCGCCGTGAGGTAGCCGAGCACCGGGATGTCGCTTTCCCAGAAATAGGCCACGGCGAGGAACGCGTAGGCCTGCACGATCGAGACGGCGACGCCGGCGATCAGCTTGGCAAGCAGCAGCAGCCAGCGCGGATAGGGCGAGGTCAGCAGCACCTTCATCGAGCCGACTTCGCGGTCGTAGACCATCGACAGGGACGACTGCATGCCGTTGAACAGCTGGATCATCACGGCGAGGCCCGGCACCACGTAGACCTCGTAGAGCACGTAGGTCTGGTAGGGCGGCTCGATGGACACGCCGAGCGTGTTGCGGAAACCCGCCGCGAAAATGAACAGCCAGACCAGCGGCCGGACCAGCGCCGAGAAGAACCGCTCCTTCTGATTGAAGAAGCGCAGCAATTCGCGGCGGACGATGCCGCCGAGGCAGATCAGGTAGCCCACCGCGTCGAGGCGACCGATCCGTTCCGTCTGGCTCCGCGGCGGGGCGGCGCCGATCCGTGTGGCGAGGGGTGTCGGATGGGTCATGCCGCCGCCCTCCCCGGTTCGGCCACGAGGCGGCGGAACGCGTCGGCGAGCGCCTCGCCGGGCATGCCGATCTCGCCGGCCCGTCCCCGGGCGACGATCCGGCCCCGGTGCAGGACCACCGCATCGTCGTCGTCCGCGATCTCCTCGAAGATGTGGGTTGCCCAGAGCACCGACAATCCCTCCTCCCGCACCAGGGCGCGGACGATCGCCACGATGTCGGCCCGCGACTCGAGGTCGAGTCCGACGGTGGGCTCGTCGAGGAGCAGCAGGTCCGGGCGGTGGATCAACGAGCGGGCGATCTCGATCCGGCGCGACTGGCCGCCCGAGAGCGTGCGTACCTTGTCGTGGCGCCGGTCCGCCAGACCGACGCGGTCGAGGAGTTCGCCGACCCGGACCTTGGCGGCGGTGCGGGTGATGCCGTGCAGGCTCGCATGGTAGAGAAGATTCTGCTCGACGGTGAGATCGGTGTCGAGGGTGCGGGCCTGGAACACGACGCCGAGCCGCGCCAGCGCCCGGGACGGCTCGCGATCGAGGGCGTGGCCGAAGATCGAGACCCTCCCCGTCTGGTTGTTGTAGAGCCGGGTGATGACCGAGAACAGCGTCGTCTTGCCGGCGCCGTTCGGCCCCAGCAGCGCGGCGAAGTGCCCGCGCTCCACCGTGATCGAGACGTCGTCCAGCGCGGCGCGGGCGCCGAACCGGTGGCCGACATGCTCGATCAGGAGGGCCGCCGCCTCGGATGTGCTCATCGGCCCAGGACCTTCCGGGCGTCGGACACGGCGTCGAGGCACTCGTCGAACTCGCCCTCCTTCCGCTCCCGCTCGGCCACCCGCAGGGCCTTCTTGAGCTTCGGCACGGCCGCCTCCGGCGGATTCAGCGCGAGGGCGTCGCGGATCATCGTGATGCCTTCGGCACAGGCGGAGGCATCGTCGGCCGCGAAAGCCGGACCGGCAGCGAGGAGGCAGGCGGAGAGCAGGAGGATGCGCATCACTTCACCGTCAGCGTGCCGGTCATGCCCTTGGATTCCAGGCCCCGCGCCGCCCAGGTGTAGGTGCCGGGCTTGATCGCCACGAACTCGATGGCGATCTCGCCGGGATCGTCGAACTCCAGGTGATCGGGCGGTCCGCCGCCGTGGATCTCCTTGTGCTCGATCACGATCTGGTTGAACCAGATGTAGCGGAAGAACTCCGGCGCGTAGAACTTGTATTCCTGGCGCCCCTTGGCGACGATCCGCAGCCGGTAGGCCTTGCCGGATTCCAGGGTGATGTCCTTGTTCTCGACCACGAAGTCGTTGCCCTGATCGTCGCCCAGGACGAGGTCGGGCAGGTTCTCCCGCTTCTTGGTCAGGTCGAGGGCACTCGCCGGGGCTGCGGCGAGCAGCCCTGCCAGGCCGAGGGCCGCCGTTCGAAACATGCGCGTCATGTCGTGTTCCACCCTTGGGCCGCTTCGCGCGCGGCCGTCCTCGCTTGGCGCCCGGAGGTCGCGCGGATCAGTTCGGCGAGATCGCCACGCCCCAGGGCAGGAGCCCGACCGGGATGCTCTTCACCACCTTCTCGGCGGCCACGTCGATCACCGAGACGTCGTTCGACGTGCCGTTCGTGGTGAACAGCATCTTCTGGTCCGGCGTGAAGGCCAGTTGCCAGACGCGCTGGCCGACCGGCAGATACTTCTCGACCTCGTAGGTCTTGGCATCGATCACCGCGACGCGGTTGGCCGGACCCAGGGCGACGAAGGCCTTGCTGCCGTCCTTGGTGATCCGGATGCCCACCGGCTGGATCGCCTCGTCGTTCACGCTCGGGATCTTGAAGGTGATCTTCTTGATCACCCGGCGCTGCGCCACGTCGATGACGCTCACCGTGCCGCCGACCTCAGCCGAGACCCACAGGTACTTGCCGTCGGCGGTGAACTCGGCGAAGCGCGGCCGGGCATCGACCAGCACGTTGTCGATGACCTGGAAGGTCTTCGTGTCGATGAAGTGGGCCATGTTGGTGGTTTCGGAGGTGTTGACCAGGACCTTGCCGTCCGGCGACAGGCCCATCCCCTCCGGCTCGACACCCACCGGCACCTCGGCGAGCACCTTGTTCTTCTCGATGTCGATGATCGTGACCTGGCTGTCGTCCTCGTTGGCGACGTAGAGCGGGTTGCCGGAGGCATCGAGGATGAACTGCTCCGGATCCGGCCCGGAGCGCAGCGAGCGCACCACCTTGCCGGAACTCGTATCGAGCACGTCGATCCGGTCGTCGTCGCTGGCGCAGACGTACACCTCCTTGCCGTCCTTGGAGACGGTCACGCCGCGCGGGCGCCGCCCCACCTTCCAGGTCGCCGTCACCGCCATGGTGTTGGTGTCGATGACGCTGACCGAGTTGCCCTTCTCGTTCGTGACGTAGGCGGTGAAGGCGGCGGCCGGACCGCACAGGGCGAACCACGCCCCAAGGGCGATCCCACTCAGACATGCCTCGACGGGGCGGCTCATCCCAATTCCTTCCCTTGCGGCTTCCCGGCGTCCTCGGCGGACGTTCTCTCCAGTGGTTTGTAGTGCGATTCCCGCGCGTTGCGAGGGCCTTGGCCGCTCTCCATCGCCGCAGGCCGCGGGCCTACTTGAATTTGCAGGTGGTCTCCGGGAGGTCGACGCCCAGCGTGTCGAGGGGCGTGCGCTGGTGCAGGAAGCCCTGCTCGGGCGCGACGGAGACCAACGCCTTGGGCTGCACGACGATGATCGCTTGGCGCAACTGATGGTCCCAAGGCCGGAAACTCAGCGGCACGCCCTTGTAGGCCGGAAGGGTGAAGGCGGGATCGACGAGGTACGGGGCGATCACGGCCGGATCGTTGGTCTTCTTCGCCGTGACGGCTTCGCCGACTGTCCGCACCGCCGCCCAGGCTTGGTAATCCAGCGGGCGCATCAGCCGCGATGCGAGCCGGCGGAAGCGGTTCTGGGCCTGCGCGGCGCCCCAGGTCTCCAGGACCGGCGACCACGTCGTGGGCGTCAGCGCCTGCGTTCCGCCGACGGGCCGCGGATCGACGGTGCGGTAGGGAACGTAGTCGCCCCAGTCGCCCTCCTCGTCCGCCACGACGGCCATGTCGTAGTCGAGGCCCCGGGTGAAGACCATCGCCTCGGCCCGGGTCGGCGTGTCGCCGCGCGCCTGGCGAGCGGGCCGAAGGTCCAGGGCTTCTCGGCGGTGATCTTCAGCGCGAATTTCCGCGCCGAATTGCGCATCGCGTCGGCGTAGGCCTTGTCGGCCTCGGTCGGGCCGACGATCAGGAAGACTTCCGCCAGCGCATCACGTTCAGGGACT
>NZ_BACT01000237.1:0-1007 GCF_000333255.1 Methylobacterium sp. B1
GCCGTTACCCCCCCAACTAGCTAATCAGACGCGGGCCGATCTTCCGGCAGTAAACCTTTCCCCATAAGGGCGTATCCGGTATTAGCCCTAGTTTCCCAGGGTTATTCCGAACCGGAAGGCACGTTCCCACGCGTTACTCACCCGTCCGCCGCTGACCCCGAAAGGTCCGCTCGACTTGCATGTGTTAAGCCTGCCGCCAGCGTTCGCTCTGAGCCAGGATCAAACTCTCACGTTGAAGAGATTGATCTGGCCGATCACGTATATTCTCAGACGGAGCCTCACATCGACCAAGCATCCAGCGCTTCACAGCGCCAAACACCCGTCGGTGAGCTCAGAAAGAAGAACAACAGATCGGCACAAGTCTCTCACGCCAGACCCTAAGGCCTGGCCGCAAGGACAAACGCCGCCCGCGTCTCCCTTCCTCAATTCCAACTTGTCAAAGAACGGCTCCGGTCACCCGAAGCCCGCGCCGGCAACAGACCGTCCGGGCTGACGCCCGAGGGACCCTTGCTCGACTGGAGGAACCGTGATACCGGACCGACTGTTCAGTGGTCCGCCTCAGCGGTGGAGGGCGTCTAGAGCCCGCCGATCCTCCTGTCAACCCCGCCTCGGATCCGCTGTAGCGGCCCGCCGCAGAGCCGGCATCTCGCAGAAAACAGAAGACCGCCCGGCTAAACCCGCCGGCCAATCCCGCCGCTTGTCAGAAGATGCCTCAGCGCCCGGTCCACTTCCGCGGCCGGCGCCGATGAGCCGGGGTATAGGCCCACCGTTCCGGGCCGTCAACACCCCGTCACACACGCGATCGATTTTTATGCGCGCGCCTCCCGGCGGAGGCTCGCTTGTCTCGTGCGCGATGCGGATGGCGTCGGCGGTTGGGTTAGTAGCCCTTCTTCACCTGGGCGAGCGCCGCGCTGAGACCCTGCGCGATCCGGGCCCGTTCGTCCGGCCCCGCATCCCGGGCCACGAGCGCCTGCTGCCGACGTGAGACCAGGTCAGGCGCGAAGCCC
>NZ_BACT01000236.1:0-168 GCF_000333255.1 Methylobacterium sp. B1
AGTAGAGCAGCGCCGACAGGATGATGAGGAACAGGATCACCCGGAAGCCCAGGGCCTTGCGGTCCACCGATCCTGCTGACGAGCGGCACCGGGATCGACGCCCTCGGCCTCGCCACGCCGGACCTGCGCTCGCGGCTCCGGCTGGCGCCGCGCATCGCCATCGAGGCG
>NZ_BACT01000235.1:0-15664 GCF_000333255.1 Methylobacterium sp. B1
GCCCCGAGCGGGATCCGCGACTGGGGGGTAAGCGACATGGGTGACGCCCGGGAGGGGGGCCCGGAACCCGATCGATCTCGTCCTGGCGTTCGGGTTCGAGACCAACCCGCTCTCGGCGGCCCGGTGGCTGTGTCAGCAGATGGGAAACGACCCCGAGGACCTGGGCTGGAACGACGGGGGCGCGATCGGCGCCGAAATCGCCGCGCGGATCCTGGGAGCGCGCACGGTGATCGAGACGGAGGGCGGTGCCCTGATCGACACCGAGACCGGAGAGGTGATTCAGCGGCCGACCAGCGCGACGAGCGCACCGGACGATCCGATCGGGTCCGACTTCGAGTTCGGAGACACGGCGCGGCCGGACGGTCTGATCGGCCAGATCACCGATTGGATCGAAGCCACCTCGCGCACCCCGAATCGCCCGCTGGCCATGACGGCGGCCATCGCGGTGATGTGCGGGATCTGCTCCCGGCACCTGAAGGGGCCGACCGAGTCGGCGAGTCACCTCTACCTCGTGAACCTTGCGGCCACGGCGGTCGGCAAGGACTGGCCGATGAAGGCGATCGACCGGATCCTGACCGCGGCCGGCCTCAGCTCGCTCAGCCAGTCGGGCAAGTTCAAGTCCGACACCGCCATCGAACTGATGCTGAAGTCCTTCCGCACCTCGATCGCTACGGTCGACGAGATCGGCGCGTCGATCTTCGCGAAAATGGGCAACCGCCGGGCCAGTTCGCACGAGAGTAGCATCAGCGCGGTCCTGCGCGAGCTGTGGTCGGTGCAGCCCGACGACGTTTGGAAGACGTCCGCCCGCGCGGGCGAGCAGGCCGTGTCCCTCGCTTCCCCGGCCCTCACGCTGATGGGCGCCTCGACCCTGAACGAGTTCTACAAGAGCCTCACCAGCACCTCGATCGACAACGGCTTGCTCAACCGGTTCACGGTGATCATGGCCGATCCGGGCGTCGAGGAGCGTGACCCGCTGCTCGACCGTACGGTGATCCCGGAGGGGATCGTGCGGGATCTCAAGGCGATCTTGCCCAGCGTCGGGAATCTGGACGCGATGAACGCGCTCTTCGGCGAGCGCCAGCCGCGCGTGCACCAGATTGTATGGGACACGCCCGAGGCCGGCGCCGCGCATCTGAATTTAGCCCGCCGCATCATGCGGTGGCGGGAGAGCGACGAGACCGCCAGCCCGTTCCTGGGCCGAACCGCCGAGATGGCCGTTCGTCTGGCCATGCTGCACGCGGTCGGCCGCGTCGGGCGCACAGCCCGCGTGACGGAGCGCGACTACCGCTGGGGCGCCTCGGTCGCCATGGGCTCGGCCCGGTTCATGATCGAGGAAGCCTCTCTGCGGATTGGCGACACCGAATTCCAGTCCAATACGCGCCTCGTCCTCTCGTTCATCAAGGGTGCCAAGGACGGTCAGATGAAGCGGTCCGAGATCACCCGGAAGGTCGACGGGCGCTGGGAACCGGCCATGACCGACAAGATCCTGCGCGGCCTCGCCGAGGGTGGTCAGATCGCGATCAAGAAAGGCGACAGCTCGAAGGAAGGCGGGCGCAAGCCCGATGTCTACGTGTGGCTTAAGGAGAAGCGCGGATGATTGCGTGTTTGGCTTGAGAGACAAAATATATCCCCGGCTGCAGCGATCTGGCACGCCGCCGCCGGGGATTGACACTGCTCAGGAAGGAATGGTGCCCCTGATTTAGTAGTTGTCTCTTCGGCTATCCTCCAGATCCTTGGCCGCGGTTTCTCTCAAGCGGCGAGCACGCTCGAATGCCGCAGCGGTTTCATTTTTGATGCGCTGTTCGTCCAGTTTCGCAGCCGCCAGATCAGCTTCCCTTCGAGTCTTAGCAAGCTCAAGATCGAGCGTTCGGCTGCTATCTTGAAGCGCCTTTTGTCGCTCGGCCTGTTCTTTCGCATTTTTGCGGCTGTTGTTCTCAATCATGAGCAGCGTTTCGGCGTCATCAGCCCGCAATCCAGCCAGCCGCGCTTGTTTGTCTGACCAAACAACTGCCTGAGGTCGCAAATAGGCGAACAACAAAGCCAGGATGAAGCTTGGTATGACGATCACGCCAGCCCATCCTGAGAAGACAGACCAAGTTTCAAAGGTGCCGATCAGCCACTGTGAGCCAATCAGACCGACGCATGCTCCGCAGACGCACGCTGATACAACTGCGGCCAAAACTGTGATTTGAGGAACGAGCCAAGCAAAGCGGCCCATTGCGACCTCACGCTCTCACCGATGGGACGAGGTTACCACCAGCTTGAGTCGCATCACCTCGCCTTAAAGACCAAAGCTTGGCAGTAAGCTGCACCCCTTGACTTTGAGCCGTACCAACCAGTTTGGACACATTGCTCGGGGACAAAGAATCATAGGCGCTTGCCTTTCCCGCCGGCCATCGCAGGCTGCTGCCATGGCACCGACCGCACAAGTAGTTCTCATCATCGTCGCCGGCCTGATCGCCTTCGCGGTGCTGTTCCGCGATGAGATCCGCAGGCGGCTTCAGGATCTCCGGAACGTCACGTTCCCCGGCGGCAGCGCCGATCTGACCGGTAATGAGGCCATGGCCCAGATCGAGGCGCAGAAGCGCGCGCCCGAAGCCGAGACCTTGCCCGTACCGACCGCGCAACCTGACCCGAGCCCGCCGCAGCTGCCGGCGCCAAGCGTTGTGTTCGAGCCGATCGAATCAGACCTCCGGCGTCGGATCGAGACGAGCATCCCCGGCAATCTCACTGTGCAGATGGCCTGGGCGGTCAGGCTGGCTGCCCAGGCTCAGGTCGAGCGGGACCACGAGATGACGTACCGCTTGATCTTCGGAAGCCAGATCGCGGCGCTGAAGGTGCTGAACGTGCGCAGCCCCATCACCGTCGCGCTGGCCCGAGAATTTTACCTCAAGACCGCCGTCCAGCATCACCCCGACGTTTTCAAGCCCACAGACTTCGAGCCCTGGGCCGATTACCTCCTGACGCGCGGGCTCGTGGTCGTGGAGAAGCAGCCGGTCGACGACGATACGCTCGTCGCGCTGGCGCCTCTCGGCCGTGATTTCCTGATGTTCATGACCGGGCGGGGGCTATCGGAGAATAAGATCTACTGACGGCCCGCCGCGGGGTTTCCCGTTTCGCTCAGAGGTCGCGGGCGCCCGGCGGCCGGAGAAGGCGGACCTCGCCCATGCGCTGCAGCGTGAGCACCGAGCCATTCTGGTGCGTGCAATGGTAGTTGGCCTCGCCCAGGATGCTGAGATCGGGCGCGCCGATGACGCGGCGGACGATATGGCCCTTGGGCTGTCGCAGGGCTTCCTCGATGGTCATCAGCGGCTCCCGGCTGCGTGTGCACGCTGGTCGCCCACGTTTCCCTCGAATCCCTAAGACGAGGTCGACCGTGGTCCCAGCACCCCGCGAGGGTATGGCTGACTGGGCCAGGAGTCGAGACGTGGGCGGCCCATTTCGCGGGTGTGGTTCCTGCGGAAGATCCTTCGGAAATGGCCTCGATCTCCGAAAGAACTAGCTTGGCCGTACGGAGATCCTTCGGGAATTCGGGTTTGAATTCGGGTCCGTTTTCCGCAGGAACGAGGGGGGGCTAAGTCTCTATAATATATATACTCTATCTCTCCCTCTCCCTCTCTCTGGTTATTTCAGTTCCTTCGGAGTCTCTCTCTCTCTTATGTCTCTCGGGGGGGCTCTATAAGAAACGCTCCGAAATTCCCGCAAAAACCGCAAGAACTGCCCGACCGCACTTCGTGGGACGAATTCCCACGCAATGCTTCCCCTGACCGGGTCCGATGCGGTAGAACCCCGGCGCGCATTCCCGATCGTGACCGCGGCGACCCTGAGAGGCCGCCGACGATGACCAACAAGCAACGCCGTGCCCTGCGCCGTGAGCGGGAGCGCGAGCGCCGTCGCCACCGTGCGATCCGGCAGACCGTCGCCGTGCACATGAATTCCGTCCGCTCGGGCGCCTACGCGGGAGCCCGGGAAGAGCAGGACCGCTTCGTCGTGGACGCCACGCGCACGTGGTACGTGATCCGGACCCTGCCCCGGTGGGCGAGCCGCGCGGCCGAGCAGATCCGCGAGAGCGGGACGCCGGTGTTCGAGGCCCGCGAGGCCATCCGGCTGGTCAGCGATATCGGCAAGCAGCGCCTCGCCCTGATCCCGATCCTGCGCCGGACGATCTTCGTTGGCGTGACCGACTGGCAGGAGCTGCGCCACGTGGAGAGCCATCCCGGCATCCGGGACGATCTCACGGGGTTCGGGCGGTCCGGCGTGGTGCAGATGCCCGGCGGTGGCCCGATGATGATCGATGCTCGGGAGCTGCAGAACTTCGCGGATTCCATCACAGGATGGGGCGTTGATGTAGAGCGCGCCCGCAAGCTCTTGTTCGATGTAGGCGATCTCGTCCGCGTCGTCGATGGCCCGTTCGAGGGATATTCCGGCACCGTCGAGGCTACGGATTCAGAGGAATCACGCGTGAAAGTCGGGATCGATATCTTCGGTCGGACGACCAACGCAGAATTCGACGCGAACCAGCTCGAAAAAGTTTGACACGACCGGATCGGCTCGCGTATTGGTCATTCCTGACGTTGGAGCCACTAGCCCACCGTCACTGGCTCGGTTCTCCCTTGGACTACCGCTCCGCGGAGCGAATGCGCCATAACCGAGGCGAAGCTTCGTCCGGGTCTTTTAAAGGACCCCAGCGAGGCGATGGGCTTATTGCGCCCAAATTTCTGAGACCTTTTCAGCTTCGCCTTTTCGGTCTCTCTCCCCGGTTTTGGTTCGCCTTCTCAACTTGCCTCGGCCGCCTGACCGCGTGCCGGGGCATTTTGTTGTGGGCCCTCGCCTGCGGCGTGGAGCAGCTCGGTCAGCTCGTCAGGCTCATAACCTGAAGGTCGCCGGTTCAAATCCGGCCGCCGCACCCAGTCCATTTGAGGCCCTCGCGATGTCAAACGCCGATCGCCAAGACCTGCGCCGCTTCGCCATCGAGACCGCGACGAGCACCGTGCTGTGCGACGACCTCGAAGGGTTCACCCAGGTGGTGATGGCTGCCGCGATCATCGAGAATTACGTCCTCCACGGCATCGCCGGTTTCAAGGTCGCCGACGAGGACGGAACCGAGTCGTACTCGGGACGCCACTGACCGGTGCCCGTGTCGGAACCCGCGCTCAGCGCCTTTCGACCGCGGCCCCCCCGGAGCGCACCCCTCGATGTGGTGCTGTCCGAAGACTTTGACGATCTGATTCCGACCGAGATCGATCAAGCCTGGATCCGCCTAGACATCGACCGCACTCCGCCGCCCTGGACCGGACAAGTCTTCGACGCGGCAGATCGCGCGAGACCGGACTGATGGACCGCTCCGAAGCCGGGATCGTCTGGCTCTGGCTGCCCGTACACTTCACCCTCGCGTGGCTCGTCGCCGGCCTGGATCTTATTGCCGGAGCACAGCGATGATCCCTGTCGCGATCTTCACCGCACCGCGCCCGGCCGATCAGCCGACCGCGCAAACCGACCGTCAGCACCTCGCTCGCTTGGCTCAGGCTGATCGCTGGGCGGTGCTGCATCGACCCGAATCCCAGGTCGCACCGACCGTGCCCCTGTGGCGGGTCCGTGCGGCTGCCGGCCTGCGCATCCGCTGAGCGATGTTCGACATCCTCATCGCCGAGCTGCGCAACGAGCTGAAAGAGCTGCGCACCGCGCTGCATCGCCGGCACGACCGCTTCACCGACCAGATCCACGAGATCTACGTCCACCTGCATCGCCAGGAGTCCCGCATGTCCGCTGCTTCCGATGCCCTGATGAAGGCGCTCACCGATCTGTCCGCGAAGCTCGCCCCGGCGATCTCGGACATCAAGGCGCAGAACGCTGCCGCGGTGGCTGCTCAGGCCGCTCAGGATGATGCCGCGTTCAAGCAGGCCACCGATACGGTCAACGCCATGCTCGACCAGCTCGTCCCGCACGCCGATGCGGTCGTGCAGCTGGCTGGCGCCGTCGCCGATGGTTCGGGCACCGCCAAGCCTGTCGCGACCGTGACGCCTGACGTCGCCACCGCCGATCCCGTTCCCGCCGCACCCAGCACCTCTGCCGACGCTGCCGCGGCTGCCCCCGCCTCGTCCAGCGACGCCCCGGCCTCCGATGAGGTGACGGGCGATCACGCTGATCACTGAACACCTGGAGATCACCCATGGCCGATGAACTGAAGCCCGGTACCGGCGCGGTCGATTCCCCGCTCCACCCGGCCGCCCCGCACAACGTATCTGAGACCGCAACCAGCGATCCGACCGGCCGTCTGGCTGGCGGCGTTGGCCCCGCGGTGAATATGCCCGATGGCGCCATGTCGACGGCGGCCCCGGGCGAGGCTCCCGAGCCGCTCCTGCAGGCTGAGGCCGGCCACCCGATCGTCGAGGACGATGCGGCTGAGCACCCGGCCGTGGACGAGCGCACGGCGGACTGACCGCCCGTGCGGTTCTACGTCTACCAGCTTATCGACCCGCGGGATCGCCTGCCGTTCTACGTCGGCAAGGGCACCGGCAATCGGGCGTGGCAACACGAAGCTGAGGTCCGCTGCGGCCGGCGTGGCTGTAACCCGCAGAAGCGGGCGCGCATCGCGGCAATTCTCGCTGAAGGCTTCTCGGTCGGTGTCGACATCATCGAGCGCTACGAGTGCGAGTCTGACGCCTACGACCACGAGATCGAACTCATCGCACTCACTCCCGGCTTGCTGAACGCGACTGCGGGCGGTGAGGGTTGCCCTCTGAGCCACGCCGAAGCTCAGAGACGTGCCGCCGCTCGCGCTCTTCGTGCCGCCCAGCGAAAGGGCGCTGAGGCGCGCCATTGGCTCAAGGACTGGCTTCGCCGTGCTGATGCATGGGCTGGAGCGACGATTCCCGGACACCCTCAGGGCGATCTTCTCGCCGATCGATTCATCGCCGACGTGCGCGCGCTTCTGCTGAAGTAGTCGAGGGTAGCGGTATGCGCGGATCAAAGCCCGGCGAGCGTCGCGGCGGTCGTCAGAAGGGCACGCCCAACAAAGTCACCGGCCTCCTCAAGGACGCCATCCTCCAAGCTGCCGAGGCCGCTGGGGGCGAAGCCGGGTTGGTCGGCTACTTGACCATCCAGGCCACCGAGAACCCCGCCGGTTTCATGACACTGCTCGGCAAGGTCCTGCCAATGCAGGTAACCGGCGAAGGCGATGGCCCGATCAAAATCGTCATCAACGGCGACGACGCCAACCTTTAGCCAGCCAGCACCCGGCTCACTTGGGTCGCGGACCATTGACCACCGCGGGCTGACAGCACGCCTCGACCGTTCAGTTCGGCGGCGATGCCGCGCAGCGTCGTGACACCGCCGGCCTGGACGGCCGCAATCGTTTTTCGGATCTGAGCCTTGCCCGCATCGGCCTTGGCCATCCGCGTGGCCATCCCTTTCGCCAGGGAAGCCGCGGGACGGGGATTGCCGAGCCGCTTGCCCTCAGATGCCAAGCGGGTCCGTTTGGCCGCCAGGGCCGCTCTCGTGCGCTCCGAGATCATCCGAGCTTCCTCCTCGGCCAGGGCCGCGTAGATGTGTAGCTCGAACGGCTTGGCGTCCGGGCGGTCCACGGCCACGAACTTGACGCCGCTTTCCATAAGGTTGGCGATAAACGAGACCTTACGAGCCAATCTATCAAGTTTCGCGATCAATAAGACAGACTGCGTTGCCTTTGCATGCGCAAGAGCGGCGCGCAGTTGCGGGCGACTACTATTTCTCCCGCTCTCCACCTCGGCGAATTCGGCGACCACCGCGCCCTTGTTCTTGGCGTAGTCCGCCACGGCCTCGCGCTGAGCCTCGATTCCGAGGCCTCGGATGCCCTGCTTGCCCGTCGAGACGCGGACGTAGGAAACGAAGCTCATGGCGTCCCATTACGTATTGGGTGTTACGAGATGTAACAGGCCTGATCGGGATGTCCAGACACGGTTCTGAATCCCGGTGACCCAGCCGACCTTCAAGCTCACCGAGAAGCAGACCGAGGCCAACGCCATCCTGGCCAGCCCCGCCCGGCACATCCTGCTGCGCGGTGGGTCGCGGTCCGGCAAGACGTTCCTCATTTGCCGTGCCCTGCTCATCCGGGCGCTCAAGGCTAAGGGATCGACCCACGCGGTCCTGCGACAGCACTTCAATCACCTGAAGTTTTCGATCATTTTCGACACGATGCCCAAGGTGGCGCGGCTCTGCTATCCGGGCCTCGATCTGCACCTGGACAAGACGGACTGGTTCCACGAACTCCCGAATGGCTCGCGGATCATCTACGGCGGCCTCGACGACAAGGAACGCGCCGACAAGATCCTGGGCCAGGAGCACTCGTCGATCTTCCTCAACGAGGCGAGCCAGATCAGCTACGGCGCCCGCAACAAGGCGGTCACCCGACTGGCCCAGACGTCCGGCCTCGCCCTTAAGGAATACGTCGACTGCAACCCGCCGTCCGTGAGCCATTGGACGTACCGGCTCTGGTACCAGAAGGTCGAACCGAACGGTGGCGAAGAGCTTGCGGATCCGGAGGCTTACGCTTCGATCCAGATGAACCCGGCGGACAATCTCGCCAACCTGCCGGACACCTACCTCACACAGCTGCAATCCCTGCCCGAGAAGGATCGCAAGCGATTCCTTCACGGTGAGTTCCTCGCCCAGGTCGACAACGCGCTTTGGTCTCTCGACATCCTCGACCGGAAGCGTGAACGGCGCTGGAGCAGCGAATCCGAGCGGCAGGCGCTGATCGAGCGGATGCAGCGGATCGTCGTGGCGATCGACCCGTCCGGCTGTGCCGGTATCGAGGATCAGCGGAGCGACGAGATCGGTCTCGTGGTCTGCGGCGTCGACTTCGCCGGCCAGGGCTACCTCCTGGAAGATCTCAGCGGCCGGTACTCGCCGGAGGGTTGGGCCCGCGTCGCGATCAGCGCCTTCGAGAGCTGGCGCGCCGACACGATCATCGCCGAGAAGAACTTCGGCGGCGCAATGGTCGAGAGCACCATCCGCACGGCGAGCCAGTATGCGCCCGTGAAGCTCGTCACGGCGAGCCGCGGGAAGAAGGTTCGTGCCGAGCCCGTGGCCGCGCTCTACGAGCAGGGCAAGATCACCCACGTCGGGGCCTTCCCTGAGATCGAAGAGCAGTACCTGAATTTCTCCACCGCCGGCTATCAGGGCGGCCGTTCGCCCGACCGGGCTGACGCGGCTGTCTGGGGCCTCACCGAGCTGATCGTCGAGCAGGTCTCGCTGATCGAGCTGTATTCGAGGCTCGCGGGCTAACCATGGCCAACACATCCGCGCCCGCGCGGGCCCGGATTCGCGTGCCTGCCGGCTCTCAGCCCTCGACCTATACGGTCGATACCTACCAGAACGTCGTGGCCCGCCTGGGCGTCGGCGCGCAGAACCTCCAGTCAGCCGGCACCTACGGCTACAACCCGGTCACCAATAACCGGATGCTCCTGGACTGGATGTATCGGGGCAGTTGGATCGTCGGCAAAGTCGTCGATGTCGTCGCCGAGGACATGACCCGGGCCGGGGTGAAGATCACCTCGACCCTCGATCCGGCCGATATTGCAGCGATCCACGACGGCGCCCGCAACTGGGGCGTCTGGGATAGCCTCGCGGACGGCATCAAATGGAGCCGGCTCTACGGCGGCGCGATCCTCGTCATCCTGATCGATGGCCAAGACCCGGCGACGCCGCTCAACGTCAGCACGGTCGGGCGTGGCCAGTTCCGCGGTCTGCTGCCTCTCGATCGCTGGATGATCCAGCCGTCTCTCACGGAAGCCGTACGCGACCTCGGGCCCGATCTTGGGAAGCCCGTCTACTACGATGTCACCGCAAGCGCCCCGGCGTTTCAGGGTGAGCGGGTCCACTACACCCGCGTCATCCGCCTCGAAGGGATCAAGCTCCCGTTCTGGCAGGCGCAGACCCAGCAAGGCTGGGGCCTCAGCGTCGTCGAGCGGATGTACGACCGTCTCCTCGCCTTCGACAGCACCACGTCCGGTGCCGCTCAGCTGGTCTTCAAGGCGTACCTGCGCACGTACAAGGTCGAGGGCCTGCGCCAGATCCTCGGCGGCCCTGAAGCCGCTCAGAAGGGCCTGATGGCCCAGCTGGATGCCATCCGCGCCTACCAGTCCACAGAGGGTCTCACCCTCATGGACGCGAAGGACGAGATGACGGCGTTGACCTACTCGTTCGGCGGACTGTCGGACGTCCTGGCGCGCTTCGAGGAACAGATCTCCGGCGCGGCCGACATCCCGTTGGTTCGCATGTTCGGCCAGTCGCCGGCCGGCTTCTCCACGGGCGAGGCGGATCTTCGGACCCACTATGACGGCATCAACGCGCAGCAGAACGCCCGCCTGCGCCCCGGCGTGAAGCGGGTCTACGAGCTTCTGTGCCGGTCCGAGTTGGGCGTCGAGCCCCCGGACGGCTTCTCTATCGCCTTCGAGCCCCTGTGGCAGCTGTCGGCGTCCGAGCGGGCGACGATCGCCAAGACCAACGCCGACACGATCCTCGCGGCGGAAGCCCAGGGCACGATCACCCATGAGGTCGCGCTGAAGGAACTGAAGGGCCAGTCCGAAGAGACCGGCATCTTCACGAACATCACCGACGCCGACATCGCGGAGGCCGAAGCTGAGCCGCCCGCGCCCGAGCAGAGCGACCTGAACCCGCCGGGGCCCGACGAGATCGATGCCGACGCCCCAGCCAGCCCCGCCGCGCCCGTACCGCCTATCGACGGCTCACGCCTGCCCGGCCTGTCTCCGGCCGCGTAGCCTGACCACGGACGAGGCCCGGCCCATCGGGGCCCGGTCCGCGTTCATCCGGGCCCAAAAGGTCGAGCGCACCTACGTAACCCAGCTGCGGAAGATCGCCCGCCACGTCGGCGACATCGTCCGCGGCTTCGACGTCCAGGATCTGCCGGCTGCCCAGCGCGTGCAGGCGCTCCTGGACCGCTACGCCACCACACTCGCCCCATGGGCTGAAGCCGTGGCCAAGCGGATGGTCACCGAGGTCGCGGCCCGGGACGAAAGGGCCTGGTTTCGGGTCGCCCAGATGATGGGCACGGGCCTGAAGCGGGAGATCGCTCAGGCCCCGACCGGCGCCGTGATGCGCGCCCGGATGGCCGAGCAGGTGACCCTGATCACCTCGTTGCCGACCGAGGCCGGCCAGCGGGTCCACGATCTGACGATCGCCGGGATCAGCGAGGGCCGCCGCGCCGCCGACATCGCGGCCGAGATTCAGAGGACCGGCGAGGTCACCGAAAGCCGGGCCATGCTGATCGCTCGCACCGAGGTCTCGCGCACCGCGACCGAACTGACCAAGGCCCGGGCCGAGCATATCGGCTCCACGCACTTCATCTGGCGGACGGCCGGGGATTCCGACGTTCGCGCCACGCACAAGGCCCTGAACGGCCAGACGTTCCGATGGGACGAACCGCCGGAATGTGATCCCGGTCATCACGCCCTGCCCGGCGGCATCTGGAATTGCCGTTGTTACGCCGAGCCGGTGATCCCGGATCTTTAGCCCAGTGTCCCGTTCTTCGTTAGCCTGTAGATCTCGCGGAACGCCGCCTCGATCTGCAGCCGCTTGTGCTCATGACCTTCAGAGGCATCGATTTTTAGAGCCAAGCTCACCGCTTTGTCGGTGAAGATCGAATTTCGACACGCCTCCTGAAGCCCCGCGCAAGCATCCACCTGTCGTCGAGCCGCCTCGGCGAGTTCCTTATCCAGTGCGTCCATCGTCCGCTCCTCTTTGCCCGGCGGACATATGGGGTGCCGACCCCTGATCTGTGAGGAGACCGCCATGAGCGTTCTCGGCGTCGTCGGGGTCGTCCTCGGCACCCTCTTTGTCCTCGGCAGCCTCGCCGTGGGCGGCCTGTTCCTCGCGTACCTCTACGCGGACGGGTTCCGGCACTGACCGTGACACCGTTCCTCGACCTTCTGCCGGAGCCGCCACGGCTGAACTTTCTGGCGCCGGCAAACCTGGGCAGCAAGCGTGAGCAGACACCGGCCGGCTACCTGATGATCCGGGATGTCGCCATCGCAAGAACCGGCCCGCAGGACTACCGCGCCGACGAGATCCCGATCGAGCCCGGCCCGCTGGGCTACATCGTGGTCGAGCGCGAACCCGAGGACGTGTTCGACCCCGCCACCCTCGCATCGTTCGAGGGCGTGCCGATCACCGACGATCACCCGACGATGATGGTCGGGCCCGAGAATTACCGAGATCACCTCGTCGGCGTGATCAGCAACGTCCGCCGCGGCGAGGGTTCACAGTCTCACCTAATGCTCGCCGACGCGCTGATCTATTGCGCGGACGCCATCGAAAAGATCGAGCAGGGCAAACGCCAAGTCTCGTGCGGTTACGAGGCCGATTACGTCCGCCTCGAAGCCGGCCGCGGCAAGCAGATCAACATCACCGGCAACCATCTCGCCATCGTCGACCGCGGCCGCTGTGGGCCGATCTGCGCCTTCGGCGATTCCCATTCGGAGCCCCCCATGAAGAACACCGCCACGGCCACCGCGATCCCCGGCCGCGTCCCCTCCGTTCGCGCCCGTGGCCTGGATCGCAAGGCTCGCGCCTTCGACCGTGCCTTTCGCGCCTTCCGTGACGATGACGTGGACGCGTTCGTCGAAGAGATGACCGAGGCCGTCACCCAGGCGGTCGAGCAGGCTGTCGAAGAGACGGTCGCCGAGAACGTCGTCGAGGCGCCCGCCGCGCAGACCGACGAGGATGCCCCGGACGCCAACGCGACCGTCGAGGCGCTCACCGCCCGGCTGCAGGCCCTGGAGGCCAAGGTCGAGGAACTCTGCGCCCAGCGCAAGGATGAGCCGGCCACTGAGGACGCCAAGACCGACGACGCGGATCCGACTGAGGGCGAGACCGGCGAGGAAGACCCGACCGTCACCGCAGCGCCCGAGCCCGAGATGGTCACCGACGCGGCCTTCCGCGACACGGCGGCGCGCGCTGAAATCCTCTCCCCCGGCCTGCGCATGCCGACCAGCGATGGTCTGCGGGATGCCGCCGCCCGTGGTGGTGCCATCCTGGCCCACAAGCGCCGGGCGCTGACCGATTACTTCAAGAACCACGCCGACATGGCTCCGGCCATCCTCGGCCTGAAGGCCGCGCCGGACTTCGCGAAGATGGCTCCGGCCTCGGTGCACCTCGCCTTCGTCGGAGCCTCGAACGCGGTCCGCGCGGCCAACAACGCGCGCGTCACCAACCGCATTCTCGTCGGCGACACGAAGCCCGAGGGCCGCATGACGGCCGCCGAGCGCAACCGTCTCAACCGCGAGTTCTGGGCGTCCAAGGGCGCCTGATCCCCCAACACAGCCACGTGGCCCGCCGTGATGGCGCGCTAGGCCCCTAGAAGGACTTTCAAATGGTCGCCTACACCTACCGCATGCCTGCGGGCATCGCCGGCACCGTTCACCGTATCGAAGCCGCGACGATCGAGCCGCAGGAGACGGATCCCACGAATCCGCCGACCGCTTATGGCGTGCCGGTGAAGATCGTCGCGGGTCGCATGCAGCCGCTCGCGGCCGGTGACGCCCTCGGCGCGATCTATGGCTTCAACGTCCGCGACTTCCCGGGCGTCGCCAGCCAGGATCCGCTCGGCACCTCCACCCCGCCGGCCAAGGGCGGCATGTCCGTTCTGAAGCGCGGCTACCTGAACGTCACGCTGAACGGCTCGACCGCGGCTGTGAAGGGCGGACCCGTCTACGTCCGCGTCGCCACGCCTGCCTCTGGCAAGCCGATCGGTGGTGTCGAGGCTGCGGCTGACGGCGCGAATACCGTCGTTCTGCCGAGCAACTCGTACTTCATGGGTCCGGCGGATGCCTACGGCAACACCGAGATCGCCTTTAACATCTAAGTACTTCAGGGAGACGCGCCCCGTCGCGCAGCCCTTCGCCCAATAAAGCCACCTGGGCAGTGGCCTTGGCCCGCAGTGATTGCGCGCCCGTCCCCCTGATGGAGCCTCCTCTAATGCAGACGTACGACCAGTACACCATCGACTCGACTGGCAACTTCCTCATCGGCCAGCTCGAAAAGCTGGATCCGAAGCTCAACAAGCCCCTGATGACCTTCACGTGGTCGCGCGACGTCGACCTCCGTGAGGATATCACGATCGCGAACGACACCGCGTCGTTCCTCCTGGCCGGCTACGCCGAGACCGGTGGCATGTCCCCGAACGGCATCTCCTGGATCAGCCAGGGTACGGATGCCATCAGCGGCGTCGCGGTGGATGTCGGCAAGACCCCGCAGCCCCTGCACCTGTGGGGCAAAGAGTTGAAGTGGACCGTCATCGATCTCGCCAAGTCTCAGGCGCTCGGTGAAGGTATTGACGTCACCTACTACGACGTCATGCAGAAAGCCTACAATCAGAACGTCGATCAGGTGGTCTACACCGGCGACACGCTGAAGGGTTTCACGGGCCTCGCCAACAGCTCTTACGTGTCGAACATCGCCAACGTGGCGACCGCCGGTTCGCAGAGCCCGACCAGCAACAGCTCCTCGACCAAGTTCGCGGACAAGCTCCCCGTCCAGGTCCTGGCGGACATCAACGAGATCCTGAACTCGGCATGGCAGGCGTCCGCCTGGGCCGTGTTCCCGAACCGCCTGCTCGTTCCCCCGGGCACGATGGCCTACCTCACCTCCACGATCATCTCGGTGAACGGCAATGCCGGTGGCATCTCGCTGATGCAGTTCATCCGCGAGAACAACATCGCGGTGGCCCAGGGCGAAGAGCTGCAGATCCTCCCCTGCAAGTGGCTCAACGGCCGCGGCACGGGCGGCACGGCCGGTGACCCGACCACGGTCAACCGCATGGTCGCCTACCACAAGTCTCCGGACTACGTCCGCTACCCGCTGACCGATCTGCAGCGCACGCCGCTGGAGTACAAGAGCATCTACCAAGCCACGACCTACTACGGTCGTCTTGGCCAGATGGAATTCATCTACCCGGAGACCTTCGCCTACCGCGACGGCATCTGAGCAAGACGCCGGGCTGGCCTTCTGCCGCCCGGACGTGACGGCAATCCCCCTCGAACATCTCAGGCGGCCCGCATGCCCACCCTTCACGTGGTCAAGCCCTTCAACCTGCTTCTGAATCCAGAGGAGCAGAAGGCGATCGGCGCGGCCGGCCCGATGGTGCGCTTCGGCGTGGGCCGTCACGATGACGTGCACGACCTGATCGCCGAGCACCCCTACGCGCAGCTGCACCTCGGTGACGAGAATGCCGCGGCGACCTCGGCGACGCCGGTGAGCGGGAATTCGCTGGCCGTCGAACTGGACGCTGCGGTTCGGCGCGCGGAGGCGGCCGAGAAGGCTCTTGAAGACGAGCGTGCCGCGCACGCCGAAACCCGGGCCCAGCTCGCTGAGGCGCACGAGATCACGGCCTCGGCTGGCGAGGCGGCGTCCTCGGACGATGACGCTTCGGACGACGATCACGCTGAGATCTCGATCCGCCACAAGGGCCGCGGCCTGTTCGCGGTCTATCGGGGCGAAGAGCAGATCACCGAGCCGATGCCGAAGGTCGAGGCGAACCAGCGCAAGGCCGAGATCCTGGCAGCCGGCGAGCCGTGACCGTCACCCTGGCCAGCTTTCGAGCGGCCTTCCCCGAGTTCGCGGCGTATCCGGACACGGCCGTGACCTACAACCTCGGTCTGGCCGGTCG
>NZ_BACT01000234.1:0-2732 GCF_000333255.1 Methylobacterium sp. B1
CGATCATCGCCCGGATCGAGCGGATCGTGGACCTCGACGCGCCGCCGGCCCGCCTTCACGAGGATCCGGACAGCAAGGGCGCGATCGAGTGCCGGTGGTGCCCGGCGCGGGCGATCTGCCACGAGCGCGCGCCTGCGCGGCGCAATTGCCGGACGTGCCTGCACAGCGCGGTCAACGACGGCGCCCGATGGACCTGCACCCGCCACGCTCAGGTGCGCGGCTACGACGACCAGCAGGCCGGTTGCCTGAGCCACCGGTACCTGCCGGGCCTCGTCCCGGGTGAGCAGATCGACGCCGACCCCGAGGCGGAGACGGTCACCTATGCGATGCCGGACGGCCGCACCTGGATCGACGGGGGCGCCGCGTGCTGACGCTCCGCACCTATCAGCGCAATAGCCTCGATGCGCTGTACGACTACTGGAATGACGGCGGCGGCAACGGCCTGATCGTGTTGCCGACCGGCGCGGGCAAGGCGCTCGTTATCGCGGCCCTGATCCAGGAATTGCTCGGCGAATACCCGGATCTGCGCATCGCCTGTGTCACCCACACGAAGGAGCTGATCGAACAGAATTGCAAGGAGCTTCTGAGCTACTGGCCGGGCGCCCCCGCGGGCATCTACTCGGCTGGGCTCGGACGCCGGGACACCCGCAGCCGCGTCCTGTTCTGTGGGATCCAGAGCGTCTTCAACAAGGTCAACCGGATCGGCGCGGTCGACCTCGTCATCGTGGACGAGTGTCACCTAATCCCGCGATCGGCCGACACCTCGTACGGCCGCTTCATCCGCGACCTGCGCGCCCTGACGCCGGATATGCGGCTCGTCGGCCTGACGGCGACGCCGTACCGGCTCGACAGCGGTCGGCTCGACGAGGGTGACGAGCGGATCTTCGACGAGATCGTCTACGAGGCCAACGTCCGAGACCTGATCGAGGCGGGGTACCTGTCGCCCCTGGTCAGCAAAGCCACGCAGACTGCCCTCGACACCAGTGGCGTGGGCAAGCGCGGCGGCGACTTCATCCCAGGACAGCTCCAGGATGCGGTTAACCGCGCGGAGATCACCGAGGCGGCCGTGGCCGAGATGGTCGCGTACGGACGAGACCGCCGCGCGTGGCTGGCGTTCTGCGCCGGCATCGAGCACGCCGAGGCGGTCCGCGATGCGATTCGCGCCCACGGCGTCACCTGCGAGGCGGTGCACGGCGGGACACCGACCGGTCAGCGCGCGGCCTGGATCGGGGCGTATCGCGCGGGCCAGATCCGGTGCCTCACCAGCGTCGGCGTGCTGTCCACCGGGTTCAACGTGCCGGGGGTCGATCTGATTGCGCTGCTCCGGCCCACCCAGAGTACCGGCCTCTACGTCCAGCAGGTCGGCCGAGCCCTGCGTCTGCCCCCCGGGAAGGCTGACGCGCTGATCCTGGACTATGCCGGCAACGTCGCACGCCATGGTCCAATCGACAGCATCACGGCCCGCGGCGCGCCGAAGGCCAAGAAGGCCAAGGACGAGGACGAGCCGCTCCGCGCCAAGGCGTGCCCGGACTGTGCCAGCCTGATGGCGCTAAACGTCCGGGCGTGCACGGTGTGCGGACACGAGTGGCCGCGCGACGAGAGCCCGAAGCACGAGGCTGCTGCCGACGCGCAGCACGCGATCCTGTCGACTGGGCCTGCATTGACTTGGCTCGACGTGACCGAGGTGACCTACCACCGGCACAAGAAGACCGGGAAGCCGGATTCGCTCCGCGTCGAGTTCCGGTGTGGGATCGCCGTGCACAAGCACTGGGTCCACCTCGAACGCAGTGGCCCCATGCTCGGGCAAGCCGTGCGGTGGTGGCGCCGGATGGGTGGGGGAGATGACCCGCCGGCGTCGGTGACCGAGGCCCTGGCACGCGCCGACGCGGACCTCGTCTGGCCGCATCAGATCCAGCTGCGCAAGCGCGAACAGTACCTCGACGTCGTCGACTACCGGTTCGCCGCGGAGGGGGACTGGTCCGCGCACGCTGTCCGGCACGAGGAGGCTGCATGAAGCCCCTCAACAACAGTGAATCGTGCTTCGTCTGCCGCCGCCGCGCCTGTGGGCTAGGGGTCGGAAAGGACCGCCGGATCGGCTGGACCTGCCAGATCTGCGCCGACGAAGGCCTCGGGCTGAAGGCTTACAAGATGAACCCTGCGGACTTCGACGCTTACGAGCGGGCTGCCCTGGTCCTCGCCGGCAACGCGGCGGGCGCCTACCTCGACCGGCTTGGCCGAACCGATCTCGCCGCCCTCCACCCCGAAGAGTGGCAAGAATTCTGCCGCCGCCTCGTCACGGGCTTCGGCGAGGCGATCCAGGATCAGATCCGGATGGCGCCCCCGACCATGGGAGGTCGGTGATGGCCAGTTTCGGATTCACGTTCGACCCCGCCAAGATCCTGCCGCGCAGCGGCTACGCGGATCTGCCCGACTTTCCGGCCATCGCCCAAGTCAAGACGATGCGGCAGTGGGTGTGCTGGCGGTACGAGGATCGCGGTGGACCGAAGCCGACCAAGGTGCCGTATCAGCCGCGGAGCGGGTTCAAAGCGTCCGCCTCTAATCCCCAGCATTGGGGCACCTACGCTGAGGCGGTGACGCGCGCGCAGCGCGGACACACGGATGGCGGCCCGTTCAACGGGGTCGGCTTCTGCCTGTCCGAGAACGACGACCTCACGGGGATCGACCTTGACGGTTGCCGTGATCCGAACACCGGCGACCTGTCCCCGCTGGCG
>NZ_BACT01000233.1:0-16684 GCF_000333255.1 Methylobacterium sp. B1
CCGCCACCAGCCGGTGCCCGGCGGCGCGGATGCCCGGCTCCATGTAGTCGCGGGCGACCCAGCCGTAGCCGACGATGCCCCAGCCGACCGCGTCCATCACCACCGCTCCGGCAGGTCGACGAATTCGCGCACCCGGATACGCTGCGTCTCCGGGCTATCGAGCGTGCCGTCGAAGGTCAGATGCTCCGGGCCGGGCGCGTGCAGCGGGTAGGTGGCCCGGGAGGCGTATTCCGCCTCGTAGCGCTCCGAGGGCCAGCGGATGACGTAGCCGTCCCCCTCGGGCGCATAGAGCGGGTTGAGCCGCAGCACCGTGCCGGGCTTCGGCAGGGTCAGCCCGTCGACCAGAGCGCGCGGCGCCGGGCGCATGCCGGGGCCGCATACCACCGAGAACGCCTCGCAGGTCCGCAAGGCCCCAGGCTCCTGCGGGCCCGGCGCCCGCGCCTCCACCAGCGCCCGCGTGAGCTCCGCGTCGTCGTAGACCAGGGCGTCGGGGAAATACTCGGCGATCTCCTCGGCGGTCACCGCCCGGCCTGCCGAGAAGCCCGGGCAGTCGCGGTTGTGGATGTGGCTCAGCGCCAGCCAGCCGTCGTCGCCGGCATTCTGGCGGAGGTTCTCCAGCAGGGCCGCCTTGTCGTCGAGGAAGTAGAAGGCGTCGTTGCACACGACGAGGTCGACCGGCGCGCCCGGGATGGGCCAGTGCGGCGAGCCGGCGTCGAAGCAGACGAGCTGCGCCTTCTCGTCCACCACCCAGTGGCGCGCGACCCAGAGCTTGGCGAAGACCACGTCGGCGCCGGCGACCTTGCAGCCGCGCCGCTGCAATTCCCGCAGATAATGGCCGATGCCGCAGGCGAATTCGAAGACGCAGATGGGCTCGTTCCAGTGCGCCTCCAGAAGCGACAGGCCGGCCAGGAAGGTCGGATCGCTCCAGCGATGCAGGAAATAGTCGCCGACGCGGCCCCAGCCGAGACCCTGGACCGCGTCACGTAGCGTCGCGGTGCGGCGCTCCTTGATGAGGCGGATGACCCCGGCGGGATCGGCCGGGGGCCCGTTCCACCAATCGTCCTGATCGACGAGCAGCGCGGCCAGCGCCTCGTCGGGCTCGCCGGCGTCGAGATGGGCCAGAACCCGCTCGACCAGGGCCTCGCGGTTGATCCGCAGGTACGGGATGCCGTCGATCACGGGCCAGCGGGCGCCGGTCTCCGCATCGCGCAGGGCGTGCGGGCCGTCGGCCTTCAGCGGGTTGCCGGTGTCCGGCGAATGGAGTTCGAACGGGATCATGGTTCTCGGAGCCGCCCGGGCAGATGGGCGGCGGGGTCCGGCGATCAAGGGATGCGCATGTCGGCGAGGACACGATCATGGAAGCCCTTCACCGGGCCGGCATGGACCAGCTCCCACTCGTCGAGCACCATCCCCATCGTGGTCGAGGCCCCGCGCAGATGCTGGGCGATCTGGAGGACACGGTCGATGCAATCCGCCGCGTGGAAGGCGCGGCCCTCCGCGGTGGCGTCGTCGGGCAGCACCGCGCGGGCCCGCTCCACCTGACCCCGCAGGGGCTCGGCGAGCTCGGCCAGCGCCCAGGCGGTGGTGGTGGCCATGATCGGCCCGAGATGGTCGCCGAGCAGCATCTCGCCGGTGAAGCCGGCATCGGGCATCGCGGCGTTGTGGAAATGGTGCGCCATCGCGGCCAGGAACACGGTGCCGGGGTCGGCCCGGTAGAACGGGCTGAGGCAGACCCCGTAGACCGCCACGATGAGGCAGTGCTCGGCGTGGTTCTCCGGCGGCTCCAGCAGGATCCGGGCGCGGCCGGGACAGGTGACTCCCGCCCGCGGCTGCTGCGCCAGAGCGGCGACGAAGCCCGGCAGCGGTCCGGGCCTTCCGGCCGGCCGCGGCGCGAGCCGCCCGCGCAGGCGCTCGCGCAGAGCCGGATCGAGCTCCCCGGTGACGGCGTCGAAGCCCGCCACCAGCACCGCCGAGGCCGCCTCCTCCGACAGCCCGGCCGCGGTCAGGAAGGCCGCGTCGAGATCGCAGAGGCGCGTCGCCGCGAGGGTGACGGCGGTGATGTCGAGGGCGACGTCATCGGGCGCGGCGCCCCCGGTGAGGAGGCCCCATCCCTGCGCGAACAGCCGCTCGGCGATCGACCCCTCGCGCCCCGCCGAGCGGACGCGCTTGAGGTCGTTCATCTCGATCAGGAGGTCGCGCAGCGCCTCGGGGGCAGCGCCGGAGGGAGGCGGCTGGTTCTCGCTTGGCATCGTCTCGCTCCGGAAGCCGCCCCTTGGTCGCGACGAGGCCTAGTGCACGCCCAGCCAGTCGCGGAGCATCTGCTCCTGCTTGCCGAAGGCGTGCTCCGGCCCATGGCCGTTCTTGACCATCGGGGCCTTGAAGAAGGTCGAGAGCTGCTCCTGCACGCCGCCGTCGCCGCGCGTGCGGGCGAGGTCGAGGACGCGGGCGATCTCGATGACCAGGGGCGCGGCCAGGATCGAGTCCTTGCAGAGGAAGTTCACCTTCACCTGCATCCGCTGGCCCATGAAGCCGGTGACGTCGATGTTGTCCCAGGCTTCCTTGTCGTCGCCGCGCGGGCGGTAATAGTGGATGTGCACGAGGTGGTCCTCGACCGGGTAGCCGAGGATCGAGTCGAGCACCGTGCCCTTGGTGTTGAGCTTCGACTGGAGGGAGTTCGGATCGTTCAGGGCGAGTCCGTCGCGGTTGCCCAGGATGTTGGTCGAGAACCAGCCGTCGACGTGGAGCGCCCGCGCCTTGAAGGCCGGGGCCAGCACCGTCTTCATCATGGTCTGGCCGGTCTTGCCGTCCTTGCCGGCCACCGGGACGTTCAGCTCCTTGGCGAGGTCCAGGAGGGCCGGGACGTCGGCCGCCACGCTCGGGGTGAAGTTGGCGTAGGGGATGCCGCTCTTGATCGCCGCGTAGGCGTAGAGCATCGCGGGCGAGATCGCCTCGTCGCTCGAATCGAGCCCCTTCTCGAAGGCGGCCGTGGAGTTCAGGGCCGGGTCGTTCAGGTCCGGCCAGCGCTCGGTGGAGGCGAGGTTCACCACGACCACGTCGTCGAGGTTGCTCTCCCTTCTGGAAGCGGCGGAGATCGTTGGCGATCACCGAGACCGCCTCGCGGTGGTCCTTGGCGACGATGCGGTTCTGGCCGTCGATGTTCTTGCAGAACTTGGCGCTGCCCACCGCCGGCCAGGGGGTGATGCCCTTCAGGGCCTGTGCGCCGCTCTCGATGTCGTCCTTCGAGAGCACGCCGTGGCCGCTCGCAGCGGACGCGAGGTCGTCGCCGTTGAGATCCCAGCCGCCGAAGACGAGATCCTTGTAGTCGGCCATGCCGGCCACGGAGAGACCGGCGAGCGGCAGCCCGTCGAGGCGATTGGAGCCGGATTTGATCATTTCGATGCCGGCGATGGCAGTGGTGGCGACGGCGCCTCCCATGCCAACGAACGCGACACCGATGCGGCGACCGGACTGCATGCTCATCGGAAAATGATGTCCTTGTGCGGACGCGGGTGGCGTCTTGGGACGGAAAGTTCGACCCCCCCGGGGCCGTATCTAACTGGCTCGACGGTGCCGCGTTCCAACCCGAATGCGACAACATTGCCCCTCCGTCGTCCGAAGCGTGGCCGGTTGACGGTGTTAACGGCCCCCTAAAATGCTGCGTATCGGAAGTGACATGGAGCGTGCTATGACCCCGGATATGTTGGCCTATTCCTACATCCGGCTGTCCAGCGCTGGCCAGATTCTCGGTGACGGCGAGCGGCGCCAATTCGAGGACGCGAAGGCCTACGCCGAGCGCCAGGGCTACACCATGGCGAAGCCGATGAAGGGCCTCGGCGTGTCGGCCTATCGCGGAAAGCAGCGACGCAGTGGATCGGCGCTCGGCAAGTTCCTGGAGGGCCTGAAGTCCGGCAAGCTTGAGAATGGCCTGCTGATCGTTGAGGCCGTCGATCGCCTTTCTCGCGAGCCGCCTAGCCGGTCGTCGCGACTGATCACCGACATCCTCGATGCGGGGACGAACATCTACCTGCTGGCCTGGGGCACCCTCGTCACGGCGGAGAATTACGACACGACCTTGCATCCGCAGATCTCGCTGATGCAGACGCTCGCTTACAACGAGTCGCGGCAGAAGTCAGACCGGATCAACGCGGCCATTGCGGAGCGCCATAAGAGGGCGCGCGAAGGCGGCCGAAGCAAGGGAGCGTACCACCCGAGTTGGTTGTCACGCAGCTACGACGACGGCGAGGTCAAGCATCTCGTGATTCCCGAGGCCGCTGCGTCAATCCAGCGCATCTACGATCTGGCCGCGCACGGCATGGGCACGCGCGCTATCGCCAACCTGCTCAATGCGGAGGGCGCGAGACTCCCGCCAGCCGATTGCAACAAGCTCGGGAAGAACGTGGAGCGCGAGGCGGGCCGCCGCTGGCACGCGACATACATTAGCCAGCTCCTGACTAGCCGTGCGATCATCGGCGAGTACCAGCCCGTTCGAACTGAGCGGACGCGCGGCAAGGGCAGCGAGCCCGACATCGTGCGGACCGTGCCGGTCGGCGAACCGATCCCGGACTACTGGCCGGCGGTCGTAACCCGCGAGCAGTGGGACGCCGTCCGCGCCTCAGCGCACCGGAAACTCGGCGCCAAGGTTGGTGGTCGCAATATGGTGTTCAGCAACCTGCTAACGGCAGGACTCGCCAAGTGCGCGCACTGCGGCCAGAACATGCTGATCCGGCAAAACGACAGCCGCGGGAAAAAGCAGCTCTACCTGCGCTGCGCGAACGCTCAGCAAGGCATGTCCTGTGACAATACGTCATACGCTAGGTACGACTGGCTCGAGCCGAAGCTGCTCTGGGCCCTCAAGGGCGTTCCGTGGGGTCGGCTAATTCGGAACATCCCGATCGAGGACGAGACTGCCGTGGTGACGGCCCAGATCGACGAGGTCGCAACGCGGATCGAAGCGCTGTCCCGCTCCAGCGCGCGCCTCCTTCGGGTGATCGAGGACGAGGACGAACCCGACGCGGAGATCCTGTCGCGGCGCCGCGAGATCCAGGGGGAAATCGCCAACCTAAAGAAGCGGCAGGCCGAGCTGGTCCGCGATCGGGAAGCGCTCCGCCGGAACGCGGCCTCGAACGCGGGCGCGGTCGATGAGGCCGTCGAGCTTGCGCGCCTGATGCAGGAGGTGATGGGCGCCGAACTGTACGAGATCCGTCAGCGGATCCACACGCTTCTGCGCGAGATCATCGAGGTTGCCAAGCTCGACATGATCGCCGGGGTTGCTCGGGTTGAGATCCGCGGCGGGATGACCCTGACGATCCCGCTCGACAAGGACGCGCCGCCGACCGCCGAATTCACTGGCACCTTCCACGACCTCGTTAGCCCGCGTTCCGGAGCGAGCGCGCCTCGGCTCAAACCTGACGAGGCGAAGCGGCGGTTGGTCGAGGCTTACGACCTTGAGAGCTACAGTATGGTGGTGGACAGCACGACTGCGCCGTGGCCGCGGCCGGCGGCCTGAGCTTCGCGCGTCACCGCAATGTACTGCCCTTCCAACAATCGACGCTCGACACGTCTTTACCATTTTGCATCATCGCTAGTTTGTCTCGTTCGCAACCCACAATAAAGGCTTTCTGAACATCTAGCTCGCTCGCTCGCGCATTCTTGTCCCATTCGCGCCGCTCAGATTTCAGTCGTTCCTGCTCGGCTAAAATTGGCGCGAGATCTTTATTCAGTTGTTCCTTCACCGCAATTTCGCTAGCGATCTCATCAAAGATTCCTGGGCCAGGCTCCGGATAGCAGGTGGCTTCGGAGATCAAGCGCCATTCACAGGCGTGTGCTCTGAAACTGTTACGAGTCACCCCACGCGCCACTACAGCCAGCACTACGACGAGGGATAGTGCGCCGATAGCCGCCAACGTCGGAACGATGATCCGGGATACGAACGGTTTTGACATCCCACTGCGATATCTGGCGTGCCGAGAAGCGCAAGATGTTCAGGGGGCTACCGTTGACCGAGAGCCAGCCGCCTCTCGAATCCTGATGCGTTCGCGACGCTTCAGCTCGCGCTTCGCGGCATCTCGCATGAACTCGGAAACGCCGCGATGACCGGCTTCGGCCACGATCTGCGCAACTAGAGGCGGATCGAGCCAGATAGTCTGCTTGGCCATCTTCTGGCCTGCGGTGATTGGCGGACGCCCCATAGCCGAGGTCATAAACGACTGCGTTTTCCTCGTCAAAAAGCACCGCGGCGGCATAGCTGCCCGTTGACGCATAAACGACGGCGTTTATGGTGCGTTGCGACCAGCATGCTCCGGGCATCGTTAATCGGTCGCACGCATTTTGCTGCCTACAACTCAGCGGACTCGCAAGCGCGCCTCCTATGGAAATGTTAGTCACACGAACCTCGGATAGGTATGCCGGATGACCGCTCGTCGACCGCTAACCGTCGTAGACCTTTTCTCCGGCGCCGGTGGCATGTCGGCGGGCTTCGCGCGTCGCGAGGGTTTCCGCGTCGTCGGTGCCGTTGATATTGAGCAAGGGAAGCCCTGCGAGGGCGCCGGCGCGACCGCTTGCAACAGCAGCTATGCTCTGAACACCGGCATCGATCCGGTAGCGGAGGATCTCTTCGCCCTTACGCCGGAGGCGCTGCGCGCGGAGATCCGTCGAAGGACTGGCGTCGACCTGAAGCCCGGCACCCTGGGCGTTCTGTCAGCCTGCCCGCCCTGCACCGACTTCTCCCGCGCGAAGCCGACGAACCACCTCTCGGACGGCGGCCGCAACGCGCTGACCGGCAGGGTCGGCGAGTTCGTCGACTACTTCAAGCCGCGCCACATCGTTATGGAGAACGCACGCGAGTTCCTACAAGGCCGGTTCGCCCACCACGCGGAGGCCCTGTGCGCCGGCCTGCGCCTAGCCGGCTACGACGTGAAGGCCGACATCCGTTTCTTGACCGACTACGGGCTGCCGCAGATTCGCGAGCGGGCCCTGGTCGTCGCGTCCAGGATCGGACAGGCGCGCTCTCTAGATGACCTTTGGGCGGGGCTGTCCGTGAGCGCCGACGCGCTGACCGTACGCTCCGCGCTCGGCCGCCTCGCCGCGTGGCAGAGTCGGGGGGAGGACGCCGACGATGCCGACGTTGCTCCCGGCCTCCGGCCCGACGTCGCCCGCCGCCTGCATGCCGTTCCGCACGACGGCGGCTCCTGGATGGACGTGGCGCGTATGCCGGGCGGGCTCGAACTGCTGACGCCGGCCATCCGGCACCGCTGGGCCATCAAGGACCTCGGCTCGCACCCGGACGTCTACGGCCGAATGTGGTGGGACCGGCCCGCGCCGACCATCAAGCGCGAGTGTTCGCACGTCGGAAATGGCCGATACGTTCACCCGACCGCTGACCGCCTTCTAACATTGCGAGAGATGGCGAGCTTGAACGGCTTCCCGTTCGACTACCGTTTTGCCGGAGCACTGGCGTCCCGATATCGTCAAATCGGTGACGCCGTCCCCCCGGTCATATCGTATCAGGTGTCGGCGCTGGTTCAGTGGATGGAAACTGGCGTGCGACCGGGCCCGGAACAATTCGTCCTCCCTAAGTCGGTCCTTTCCGCGTCAGACATAACGAAAGCACAGAAGCAATTCGTCCGTCGCGGGCGCCGTGTCGCGCCAGACGCTCCGCTGTTGCCTCATGTGGCGGCGGAGTAATCAGAGGCCGCACCACACCTTCACGCGCGCCTTGAAGTTGTTCCAGTGCTCGGGATGTCGGGTCCGACCGCCATCCCAGCCCCACGCGAAGTGAAGGTTGAAAACGTCACTGAATCTCTCGACGTCGCGATTCTCCAGCGTCCGTCCGGACTGCTTTCCGGAGCCGCCTCGCAGAATCTCTTTTGTCAGAACCGACATCATCAGGAAGCGATCGGTTCGCACCTCATTTCGCGTTTCACGAGAGCCCAGAGCCAGCCGCTCGTGCAAATTGGCTGGGTCAGTTGCGGTCTTCACCTCGCCAACGACGAACTCGTGGATTCGCTGCCGTCGCAGGGCCGGCTGCCTGCGCACGGCATCGTAGGCGGCGTAAGCATCGGCAGCAGTTTTATATGGCTTTCCGTCGATTGAGGTGAAAATGGCGACATCGGGATCGCTCGGGAACGCCACGGCTCGCCCGTTCGAGAGCAGGGCAGCGCGGGGCACTTTCCCGCCCGCATCGATCCACGCGAGAATCCGTTCCGGCGATCGTGTTTCAGCGTCCACATGAACACCATCCATGTTAACGACCGAGCCAGGGGCAATTTCATCTAAAGCATCGAGGAAAGCGCATACTGCCCCCACGTGCCCCACAGCACCTGAGACGTTTTGCGTATTGCCGTGAGTTTTAAGATTCTTATGATAATCAACAAACCGAGTAGGGTCGAATTTCTGATTTCGCACCCAATGAAGCCACCCATTGAGTTCGCGCACCTCTCTTTTCACTGCACTAGCGTTTCCAGCTGCACGTCGAACGGTCGAGGACGAAAGAAGGGGAAAAATTGCTCGGCTTTGCTTGTCGGAAACCCCTGTCATCGTGACGTACCGATCGACGAGTTTTTGATCAGGCCCGAGCGCTATATCGATATGAAGCCAACGTTTCCACGGCTCATGATTATCTAATTTACGGAGCCCGCTAGCCCTCAGCTTGGACTCGTCGGTCCAGTCGACGGTAGGCACCATAGGCCACGTGTCGCCAGCAGGAGGTTCTGAAAGGTTTACGATACGGCGTATGCGGACCCTGGCGAAGGCAGCGATGAATGCGTTGATCTCGTCTTGCGATTCGACGCAATGCTCAAGCTGCTGCGCAAATTCCTCGAACGTTGCCATGCCTGTCGCGCGTTCCCTGTCCCCGAGCCCAGATACAGCCATGACGACCAATCCGCCAAGGCAGATTCCGAGCGACGCAAAATCGCGCAACATGGCAGCCGTACGCTCGAAGGACACGAAGCCCGAGATGCTCGTGCGACGCCTCGCACATAAGCTCGGTTACAGGTATCGCCTTCATTGTCACGACCTCCCGGGAAAACCTGATTTAGTTTTCCCGCGTCGACGCGCGGTGATCTTTGTCCACGGCTGCTTCTGGCACGATCATCATTGCCCCAAAGGCAGAAAGCGACCGGTGGCCAATGCCGAATGGTGGGACCGCAAGCTTAAGTTGAACCGCCTTCGCGATGAGGCGGCTGTGATCGCTCTCGAGAACGCAGGATGGCGGGTACTAGTTCTCTGGGAGTGCGAGCTGCGTGCACAAGATAATCTTACGGATAGACTGCGTACTTTCCTGGGATAGAGCGCCGAAGAATTTGAAATATTCTCTAATCGGGCGCATAGGTACTTGTTCGATCCAGCTTCCGGATAGATCTCGCTAGATATAACGCTTGATCTAGACACTCCTCGTAAGCGTGCTGGAGCCAATCCCGGAGATCCAGGTCGGTCCGGTCCAGGGTCGTCCCGTACTTCACGAGACCAGCCTGTGAGCGCCGGAGCAGATCGGCACGAACGGCCTCGACGATCGGGTCCGTCATGCTCAGACCTCCCCCGCCGATCCAGCCGGAACCACATTCACCTTCACCCGGCCGGTCTCACCGTGCTCCCGATGGTAGGTGATCGCGGTCATCGAGCGGCCGGCGCCATATCCCATCTCGTGGTGCCACGCGTCGGCCGGTGCCGGCGTCTGCAGGCTCTCCACGGTCACGCCCGACAGCTCGATCGCCGTCTTGGTGTGGATGTGGCCGGTCAGGATGTGCCGGAAGCGTGCCTGCCCCCAGGCCGCCGAGGCCCGCGTCGCCATGACCAGCGGCAGCGTCGCCATCTTGGCGGCGTCACCGTGGGTCGCGCCCAGCAGCGTCGTGCCCCAGGACCACCACCAAAAGTAGCCGGGATCGTCGTCGACCATGACGCGCGGGTCGTTCGCATAATAGAGCGACAGGCCCAGGGCCACCGCGATGGCGGACTCCCGATCGTGGTTGCCGCGCAGGATGCGGACCAGCACCCGCTCGTGCTTGCTCAGCGCGGTGTCCACCGTGTCGATGATGAGATGCGTCGCGGCCCGGAGGATCTTGGGATAGCGGCCGTCCACGTCGAGCACGTTCTTCGAGCGCGGCGTGCAGTTGTCGTACCCATCCGCATGGAGCAAATCCCCGAGCCCGAGCACGACCGCCTGCTTCGAGGCCGGCGCCGCCGCGACGAGGCGGGTCACGGTCTGCCGGATCGTGGTCTGCGCGATCGACAGATGAAGTAGCCCCCAAAATGACCGGACAGGGGCTCACGCTTATGGAAGTGTGTGCCTATGACCGACCGTATGGTGAGTTCTAACGACCCGCCCCGCGCCGAACGCGTCGAGGTGATCACCTCCGTCCAGCGGCGTCGGCATTGGACCACGCAGGAGAAGGTGCGCCTCGTCGAGGAGACCTATCTGCCCGGTCAGTCCGTCTCGCTCGTCGCCCGCCGCCACGGGCTGAACGCCAACCAGCTGTTCACGTGGCGTCGGCTGATGGAGCGCGGCGCGTTCACGGCCGCCGGTGCCGGTGAAGAGGTGGTGCCAGCGTCCGAGCTGCGGGCTGCCCAGCAGCAGATCCGCGAACTGCAGCGGCTCCTGGGCAAGAAGACGCTCGAGACCGAGATCCTGCGCGAGGCGATGGAGCGGGTCGCCGCCCCCAAAAAGTTGCCCTCGCGCGTGACCTCGTGGCCGGGGGACGGCCGGTGAGCGCTGTGGCCGCAGCTTTGAGCGTGTCACGCCCGCACCTCGCCTCGTCCAGGCAGGCCTCCCCCGCCTGGAAGCCCAGGGGCCGACGCGGCCGTCCGCCTGCACCCGACGCCGCGTTGCTCGGCGCGATCCAGGCGCTCATCGCCGATCTGCCGACCTACGGCTATCGGCGCGTCCATGCCCTTCTGCGCCGGCAGGCCGAGCGGGACGGTCGGCCTGCACCGAACGCCAAGCGGGTCTACCGGGTCATGAAGGTGCACGGTCTCCTGCTGCAGCGACATGTGGGCGGAGCCGAGACGCGCCGTCACGAGGGCAAGGTGGCGGTGGCCACGCGCAACACGCGCTGGTGCTCGGACGGGCTAGAGATCGCAGCAGAGAACGGTGAGCGTGTGCGGGTCGCCTTCGCGCTCGATTGCTGCGATCGGGAAGCGATGAGCTACGTGGCGACCACGGCGGGCATCACGGGCGAGGACGTCCGCGACCTGATGGTGGCGGCCGTCGAGCATCGCTTCGGGGCGGTCAACCAGCTACCGAGCCTGATCGAGTGGCTGACTGACAACGGCAGTTGCTACGTCGCCCGCGACACGCGCCGCTTCGCCCGCGAACTCGGCTTGATACCGAAGACGACGCCGCTGGAGAGCCCGCAGAGCAACGGCATGGCCGAAGCGTTCGTGCGAACCTTGAAACGCGACTACGTGCGTGTCTCGGTGCTACCGGATGCCGAGAGCGTGCTGCGCCAGCTCCCCGTTTGGCTGGCGCACTACAACGACCTTCATCCTCATCGCGCGCTCGGCTACCGCTCGCCGCGCGAGTTCATCACCCGATCAACCCAGGAGACCCTGTCCGGTTTTTAGGGGGCAACAACAACAGATCCCAGTTCACGCCGGTTTCACGGTGCCACGTGAGAAGACCAATATGCGCGTCCGCGATCGGATACACCGTCGCCAAGTCCGCAACAGTTACGGGGATGTCCTGAGCCGGAACGGCACGCGCCTCGAACCCCTCAAAGGCGTCCCGGATTGTGCCGACCATCTCGCCCGGCGACATGCCGGGTTGCGTGCGGATCCAGCTCCGCGCGATGCGACCGTCCGCCCGCGCCGCGATGGTCTGCTTGGTCAGGATGTGCCCGGCCGGGACTTCGAATCGTCCGCCGGCCGCGGGGGCCTGGACGATCGTCTCGCCGGCCACTTCGCCGTTCTTATCGAGCTTGGTCGAGACCCGCTTCATCTCCCAGCCAGGCAGGACGGGCTTCGTGCCGAGTTCACCCCGCCCCGCGGCGATCGACCAGTCCGGCGACAGGCCGAAGCGGCCGTGATGCGATCCGGGCTCGTCGGGAAGGCCGACGCGAACCGCGAAGGCGACGCGGCCGACACCGAGTTCATCCGAGGCCGCGCGGATGGCTGATCGGGAGGTATTCTGCCCCGGCGTGGACCGGATCGGGTACCCGGCAGCTAAGGCCCGGTCGACCGCGGCGATCTCGCGTTCCGCCGCCGCGCGATCCATCAGCACGACGGCTGGCCCTTCGCGGTGAACTGGCCGGTCGGCGTTCGATGCAGGACCTGCGTCCGTACCTTCGGCATCAGCGCGGCCGGCCAGTCGGCCTCCCACAGAGCCTTGGCGTCCAGGAACGGGTCACCGGCAACCGTGACGAGGCCGCGATCGATGACAGCCTGCGTACGACGATAGCCATGGAGCGCCGTCGTGTGGTCGCGTCCGCCGAGGCGCTTCCCGATCTGGGGGAAGCTGGCGCCCGCATACTGCTTGCCGAGCCAGGAACAGATCTGGCGCGCCTTGGTAAGGTTGGCCCGGCGCCGCGGCCCGGCCAGTTCGATCATGGTAATATCGGCCACCAACCCGACCATCCGGACGCATTCTGTCAGAGACAACATCGCCTGCCCTGTGACCTGAGCGGTGGTCGAGACGGCGATCTCTTCGCGGGGCACGATCGAAGGGGCAGTCCAAGGCCGCTTCGGCACGAGCGGCGGAAGCGCCAGCGTGGGCGGGGACGCCAGCTTGCGCACGGCCGGCGCAAAGCACCGCTGCCGTACCGCCGCGTAGTGAGCCCGCATCTCCTCGGGCGACGTAAATTCGCGGACCGGGACCAACCCTCCCATCTCAGATGTCTCCTGCTGTGGTTTCACAAGCCGCGATGCGCGCGCGGGCGGCGGCGGCCATCTCAAAGGCGCGCGCGCCGAGGTGCTCCAACTCGTCGGGCTCCAGCGGCAAGGGCAGCGCGTGGATCACAGCCCCAGTCTCAGTCGCATCCAGGACGACCATCGGCCCCGAGCGCCGCACCCCCGATGCCCGTGATGCGGTCAAGGGCGTCGCACCAAGACTTGACGAATTATCAGATTGTAGAACTTTGGGCATGTGCAGGATCTGCACACTCGACGATTCCACGGATTCAGATCTCCTGTGTTAATGCCGCGTTGACCGCCGGGCGAACATCTATTATCGACGCTTTCTTGCCGAGGCAAGGGGCAGTGGCACGCTGGATGTCAAGACAACGGATCCCAAACCGCCGCGGAACACTGCACTACGATTACGAGTGTGACCGTCTTCAGTACACGGCCTCGGCGTCGTGGGTGGACGGACGCCTCGCTGAGATCTTCCTGGCCGGCGCCAAGCTCGACACCCAGGCCGACATCGCCGCGCGAGACCTTGGGATCGCAGCGAGCCTCGCCCTTCAGGCCGGCATCGACCCGGCTGAGCTTCGCGCGGCGCTGACTCGAACCACCGAGGGCCGGCGGGCGGGTGCGCTCGGCGTGGCCCTGGACCTCGCCCTCGACGACATCCGCTTGGAGGACTGGGCGTGACCGAACCCTGTATCGTTGCGGTCGACCCCGGACTCCACGGCGCGGTCGCCTACTTTTTCCCGAGCCAGCCCGACCGTGTGACTGTCGAAGACCTGCCGGTGATCGCGGGACGGGTCGACGTGCACGCCCTGTCGCGCCGATTGGAGCAGATGGCCCCGACGCTTGCGGTGATCGAAGCGGTCAACGCGATGCCCTCGATCGGCGCGGGCGGCCAGCGCCGCACCATGGGGGCGTCGAGCGCCTTCAACTTCGGCCGTGGCGTCGGCGAGGTCGAGACCGTGCTGACCCTGGCCGGAGTGCCATTGCATCGGTTCACGCCCGGGTCCTGGAAGAAGTACTGGAAGATCCCAGGCAAGGCAGCCGGCGGCGAGGACATCGCTCGGCGGGAAGCAATCCGCCTGTTCCCGACCAGCGCCGATCGGTTCGCGCGGAAAAAGGACCACGGCCGCGCCGACGCCGCGCTGATCGCGGCCTACGCGGCCGACAAGCTCCTTCGCACGGGCGAGGCGTGATCGACGCCGACGCCGCCATGCGCCTCGACGAGCCTGCGGTGAACCGCTCCCTGAATTCCTGCGGCGCGGCTCACCGGCAGCCCGCCGCTCGACCCCGTTCCCCATGCCGCGCCGCGGCGGGGATGCGCCGGCAAGGGGGAGGTCGTCCGCGCGGCCTCCCCTGCGCCGTCGGAGCGTAGCCGCAAATGATTTTCGGATTCGTCGAAAATCGTATGATTGTACATCAAACCGAAAATAAGTGGAATTGTCAGCGCCCGGCGTTGTCCGTAGCTATTGGTCGTCGCCCACGAGTAGGAAGGGGACCATGAATGTGAACGACAACATCGGCCAGAACGATCTCGTGCGGGAAGATAGCCTCCTGATCCGCTACGGAGGAATCAGCCGGCGAACCTTGGGCCGCTGGATGGCGACAAAGGGATTCCCGCGACCCGTCAAGGTCGGGAATTCTGTGTCCTGGTACCTGCGAGAGATCGAAGAATACGAAGAAGCGCACCGAAAGAGAGGTTAAGCCATGATTAATGCCTGGGGACGACTGAAGCGGATGATGCGCCCGGAGCCGGTTATTGTCCTGCTTTACGGCCCTGAACGAGCCGGCAAGACAACGATCGGTTCCTTCAAGCACGAGTCGGTCTCGGCCGACATCGATCGCACGGAGCACGCGCTTCGGCTCCTGAACGCGCGCTTTCGGCGGATCGACCAGCGGGGAGGCTGAACCATGTCCGACATCTGGAACCGGCTGAAGCAGAAGAAGCGGCCCGTGCCGCCGCTGATCCTGGAGTACGGGCCCGAGAAGGCCGGCAAGTCGACCTTGGCCTCCGAGTACCCGAACCCGGTCTTCATCCAGGCCGAGGACGGCACCGCGGCCCTCGATGTTGCCGGCACCGGCAAGCTCGGCACCTATGAGGAGCTTATGTCGACTGTCGCCATACTCTACGAGCGCGAGCACGACTTCCAGACCGTGGTCGTCGACAGCGTCACGGCAGCGCAGCAGCTGATCTACGCCGAGACCTGCGCGCGGGGCGACGAGAAGGGCGTCAAGAAGGCCCGGATCGAGGACTTTGGCTACGGCAAGGGTTACATCTATGCCCTCGCCGTTTGGCAGGAAGTTCTCGACGGGTTGAACGCCCTGCGCCGCGACCGCGGCATGGGCATCGTCTTGATCGCGCACAGCAAGATCGAGCGCTTCGAGGACCCGGAGACTAGCTCGTACTCTCGGTACGACATCGACCTGCACGAAAAAGCGCGAGATCTACTGAAGCGCGAGTCCGACGTCATCCTTTTGCTCAAGCCCGACGTCGTGATCAAGACCGAGGACGTCGGCTTCAACAAGCAGCGCGCGCGCGCCGATGGCGGCCGGTCCGTCTGGATGCACTTGACCAGCCGCCCGGCCTACGCGGCCGGCAACCGGTACGGGATGCCGGAGCGGATCCTCTACGAGCGCGGCAAGGGCTACGCGGCCCTCGCGCAGTACTTCCCGACCACCCCCGAGACCGCGTCGAACGCGGCGTAATCAGAAGGACCATCGACCATGGCTTCTCTCGGTACGACTTTTGATCCGGCCTCCGTTCAGTCTGACGACGGCGGCTTCGAACCTTTGCCCGCCGGCACCTACGATCTTCACGTCATCGACAGTGAGGTGAAGCAGACCAAGTCCGGCGGCGATATGCTGGTCCTCGTCTGCGAGGTCACCACCGGTCCGTTGACTGGACGGCGCGTGTGGCTCCGGCTGAACATCCGGAACGACAATGCTCAGACCCAGGAGATCGCCCACCGTGAGTTGGGCAAGCTCTGCGCGGCCACCGGTACGGGCGCGATCTCGGACTCGAACGAGCTGCACAACAAGCCGTTCCGCGCCGACGTGATCGTCACCCCGGCTCGCAACGGTTACGGGCCCGGCAACGACCTGCGGAACTACAAGCCGCCGGGCACGGGTCCGGCGCCGGCCGCGCGCCCTCAGGCGTCCCGTCCAACCGCGGTGCAGTCGCCCGCGGCGACCATCGCCTCCTCGCGTCCTGCGCGTCCGTGGGGCAACTCCGGCGGCGCCCAGCCCCGCACGATCGAGAACGAGGACCAGATCCCGTTCTGATCTAGCCGGGCGGCCGGCACCGTCCCTGGAAGTTCGAGCCGGCCGCCCATCCGCCCCTGACGATTTCACATCGCGCGGAGCCCGCGGACGATGACCGCTACCCTTTTGCCTGACAAGGGCGCCCCCTGATGGCGGCGATCCCTCAGCCCCTCCCCTCGACCATCACCGCGATTGATGCCGCTTTCGTCCGCGCCGCCCGCTCGGGCGACAGCCTGGGCGTGTCGATCTCCCAGGTGATCAATCCCTGCGACCGCGCCTTGTGGTTCGCGTTCCGCTGGGCCGCCGCGCCGGAGCCCGCCGAGGGCCGCCGGCAGCGCATCTTCAAAACCGGCGAGATCTACGAGACCCGGCTGCTCGACATGCTGGAGATGATCGGCGCTCGGGTTGAGCGCGTCGATCCGGCCACGGGCAAGCAGTATCGGGTCGAACTCGCCCATGGTCAGCTGCGCGGCAAGCTCGACGCCATCGCTATCGGCCTGCCCGAGGCGCCGAACGAGACGCACGCGGTCGAGTGCAAATCGGCCAACGACAAGAGCTTCAAGGCGATCACCAAGGGCAAAATCCG
>NZ_BACT01000232.1:0-18952 GCF_000333255.1 Methylobacterium sp. B1
GCGAGCTTGTCCGGCCCGCCTCCGCCGTCCTGGGCAACGGCGCCCTCACGGTCGCCGGCCCGGCCTCCACCACCTATGCCGGCGCCATCCTGGAGACCGCCAGCCCCACCAGCCTGACCCAGGCCGGCACCGGCACGCTCACGCTCACCGGCACCGGTCGCTTCTCCGGCCCGACCACGATCCAGGCCGGCACGCTCGCGCTCAACGGCCTCTGGGCCTCGCCCGTGACGGTGGCCGCCGCCGGCACCCTGCGCGGCATCGGCACGATCGCCGCCCCGGTCACGGTGGCCGGCGCCCTGCGGCCGGGCAACTCCCCCGGCACCCTCACGGTGCTCGGCCCGGTGGCCTTCGCCCCCGGCAGCCGCCTCGGCCTCGACATCGACGGACCCGGCACCGGCACGGGTGCCGGAAGCTACGCCCGACTCCTGGCGCTGGGGGCCACCGGCACGGTGTCGGCGGGGGGCACCCTCGTGCCGGAGCTGCGCGGCCTCACCGGCAACGCCACCAACGGCTTCACCCCGGCCCTCGGCCAGCGCTTCGGCGTGCTCACCGCTCAAGGGGGGCTGTCGGGCTCGTTCACCGGCCTCGCCCAGCCGACGACGGGGCTTCCGGCCGGCACGCGCTTCGACGCCCTCTACGCCGCCACCGGCCTCGACCTCGTGGTCACGCCGGCGGCCTACGGCAACCTCGCCGGGCTGGGCCTCCCCCAGACCGGCAACGCCCAGGCCGTGGGCGCGGCGCTGGACGTCGCCCGCCCGGCCGCCGGCACCCGGCCGGACGCGGCCCGGGCGCGAGTCTACGATCCGCTCTACGCGGCCAACCCGGCCACCCTGCCGGGCGGCCTGGCCAGCCTGTCGGGCCAGAGCTACGGCGACGCGGTGATGACCGATCTCTCCGCGCGCCGGCTGATCGCCGACGCGATCGACCGGCACCAGCGCGGGCTGGGCGGCGGGACGGCGGCGTTCGGCGCGGGCGATCCGGGCCTGGGCCCGAACCGCACGGCGCTGCAGGTGCGCGGCGCCGCCGGGGTGCCGGACCAGCCGCTGGCGGTGGGCGAGGGCCGGGTCTGGGCGGACGCGCTGTACGGGTTCGGCGACCGGGCCGGCGATCGGGCGGCCTCGGGCGCCGGTTACGGCGCGGGCGGCCTGCTCGTGGGCGTCGACCGGCAGGTTGGGGCGGAGACGCAGGTGGGCGGGGCGTTCAGCTACCTGCGCGAGACCGGCACGTCGCGGGGGGCGGGGCTCGGCCGGTTCACCACGGACAGCTACGGCGGCAGCCTGTACGCGCAGACGCGTCTGGGGCCGGTGGTGCTGCGCGGGACGGCGGGGGTGTCGTACGCGGACGGGCGGATCGACCGGACGGTGGCCCTGGGCACGGCGGTGTCGCAGGCGAGCGGTCTGGCCTCGGGCTGGAACGGCGGGGTGGCGGGCTTTGCCGGGTACGCGCTGGCCGTGGATCTGCCGGTCGAGGTCGTGCCGGAGGTGGGGTTCAGCTACGACCGGCTGACGCGCGGCCGGGTGGCCGAGCGGGGCGGCCTGGTGGGCCAGGGGTTCGGGGGCCAGGGGTTGGGCGGCCAGGGATTCGCGGTGGCCGATCTCGACGCGGCGCGCAGCCTCGTGGGCGGCCGCGTGGCGAGCGTGGCCTTCGCGGGCGTGCCGGACCTGCGGCTGGAGGGTCGGGCCTATTGGGCGCACGAGCTGGCCGACACTTACGCGGTGGTCCGCTCCGGCCTGTTCGGGGCGCAGTTTGCCGCCCGCAGCAGCGCCCTCGGCCGGGACGGGGCGGTCCTGGGGGTGAGCCTGACCGGGCCGGTGGCGGACGGCGTGCGGTTGACCCTGGGCTACACCGGTGACGTGCGTCCGGGCGCCACCGCCCAGGTCTTCGCCGCAGGCCTCCAGGCCGCATGGTGAGGCACGCCGACCGCACGCAGGCCGGCGCCGTGCTCCGGAGGGAGGCATGCAGGACCGCAGAGAATCGGGCGATCCGTCGATCGAGGCCGAGCCGGCATCGCGCCGGCCCGGCCGGTTGCGGCGGCTGGTCGATCTGCTCGAAGGGATCGAGCTGCTGGTCCAGGCGGTTCGGCTGGTCGGATGGCTCCTGAGAGGATTGTGGCTGGCCGCCGGGGCCCTCGTGCGCGCCTTCGGGGATCGATGAGCCGCACGGCGGCCCCACCATCCCCTGCCGATGCATGGCCGCTCCGTCCGAAGCCCGTCTCGTGTCGTTCGGGACAGTAACGGCGCTCCGATGCAGAGCGGCGCGCAGGCGGAGATGTTTCACGGGAAACACCCGCCCGATTGGCCAAAGCCCCGACAACCGGGTCCGGCGCGGACGCGGGACCCGGTGCCTCAGCCGAACAGCGCGCGCGCCACGATCTGCGGGTCGAGAGGTTTCTGGCAGAGGGCCACGGCTCCGTGGAGGGACGGCACCGCGACCGGATCGTAACCGGTCGCGAACAGGAACGGCACACCCCGCGCGTACAGCGCGTCGGCGACGGGGTAGACGAGCTCGTCCTGCAGGTTGATGTCGAGCACCGCGGCGTCGATCGCGGCCGTGCGGGCGATCAGCGCCAGCGCCTCGCCGACACTGGGCACCGGTCCCAGCACCTCGGCACCGCCCGCCTCGAAGCCGGATTTGAGATCGATGGCGATGAAGTAGTCATCCTCGACCAGCAGGACCCGCCTGCCGGCCAGCGGGCGTGGAGTCGGGGTCATGCGGGGCTGCCTGCGGCTTCTCCGTCGGGGAGGGGAATGTTGATCGCGCAATAGAGCGCGGTGTCGCCGAGTTCGTAGCTGGTGGTCGCCTTGAGGGCATAGGGGAGGGCGTGCTCGATCAGTTCCCGCCCGTATCCGCCCCGCGGCGGCGCGTCCGCCGAATCCGGTCGACGGACGAGACCGTCCTCCACCCATTCCACCAGCAGCCGGCCGCCGCCATCGTCCGCCCGGTAGGTCCGCCACGTCACCGTCAGGCGCCCCTCCTCGCTGGTGAGCGCGCCGTATTTCAGCGCGTTGGTGGCGAGTTCGTGCAGGGCCAGCGCGAAGGTCTGCACCGTCGCCTTGCGCAGCCGCACCACGGGGCCGTGGAGCCGGATGCGCCCCTGCATGGCCGGAGCGTCGAGGGCGGCGAGTTCCGTCTCGATCAGGGCGCGGAGCGTGATCGGCTCCTGATCCGAGCGGGAGAGGAGGCCCTGGACCCGGGAGAGGGCGGACAGGCGGTCGTTGAAGCGCTCCCGGAACGTCTCGCCGGGCCCGGTCTGAGCCATCGTCTGCTGGGCGATGGAGCGCACGACGCCGAGCAGGTTCCGGGTCCGGTGCTGCAGCTCGGCGACCATGACCTGTTGCCGCTCCTGAAACTGGCGCAGATCGTCGATGTCGGTCGAGGTTCCGAGCCACTCGACGATCCGGCCCTGCGCGTCGCGGACCGGGGCGGCCCGGGTCTGGAACCAGCAGAAGCGCTGCTCGGCCGCGTTGCGGAGCCGGTGCTCGAAGGAGAGGTGGCCGCTCACCGGAGCCTCGCGCCAAGCGGTCTCGGCCGCCGCGTAATCGTCCGCATGGACCGCGTCCAGCCAGCCCCAGCCCCGGCTCGTCGCCTCGGTCTGACCCGTATAGGCGTGCCATTGCGGGCTGGACCAGATGCAGGCACCGTCGATCGCGGCGCGCCAGACGAGCTGCGGGATGCCCTGGGCGAGGGTGCGGAACAGCTCCTCGCTCTCCCGCAGGCGGCGCTCGGCCAACACCCGCTCGGTGCTTTCGACCACGATGGCGATGACCCCGGCGGGCCGACCATCCGCGCCGAAGACCGGCGAGTAGTCGAGGTTCATCCAGACCGGCTCGGGCTGGCCGTAGCGGTGCAGGGTCAGTTCCTGGTCCTTGTAGGAGAGCGTCCCGCCGGCCAGTCCGACACGCATCACGTTGTCGTTGAAATCGACGATCTCGGGCCAGCCCTCGCGCACCTTGGAGCCGAGGAGCTTGGGATGGCGCGCCCCCGCGAAGACGGAATAGGCATCGTTGTAGATCATGATGCCGTCTTCGCCCCACAGCAGCACGATCGGCACCGGCGATTGCAGCAGGGTGCTGACCGTGAAGATCAGGCTCTGGGGCCAATCCGCCAGGGGCCCCAGCGGCGTCTGCGTCCAATCATAGGTCCGGACCAGGTCTGCGAGTTCGCTGCAGCCGGCCGAGAAGATGCAGGCCTCGCTCATGCGGTGACCGACTGAAGAGGCTCCAGCCCGGGCGAGCGCCGCGGGACTGGAGCGGGGACCGTTCCGCGACCGGCCCGGGGGCGGCCCGTCGTGCAGATCACGACCAGGTACTACACAGCCCCGGGGCTTGATAGGGGCGCCCTCATCGTCGAAGCGGCCATCGGCTCCGGGTCTTGCGACCATCCGACGGGTCCGGAAAGCCGGATGTCGCGACATCGCATCGGTCTTCACGCCACCACGCCACAGCGCGCTCCACGAGCGCCACGGCGGATGTCCGCGGCCCTGTCGGATCCGACAGGACGAATGCAGGGACGAACCGCCGGTGACGTGCCCTAGCGGCGGCCCGCCGGCTCCGGAAAGCGCCGGGCGAACCAGTCGCGCAGGAGCTGGCGCTCGTAATACAGGCTGCCGATGGAGAAGCGCGGGTTGGACGTCAGCAGGAAGTTGATATCCGTCACCGTGTCCTCGCCCTGCGCGACGATTCGGCCGCCGCGGTGCAGGACATAGGCGAAGCGGATCCGTGGCGGCGTCGCATCCGTCACGACCCGCAGGCCCGTCGGCGTCGCGAAGCCGGGGCGCTCGAAGCCGGCGAGATCGACATCGAGGACGATGATGTCGAGGCGCTCATCCGGGCGGAGCCGCGCCGTGCCGAGATCCCGGAAGATCCGGGTCAGCTCGGCGAGGGTGACCCGGAGCGGCTGCCCGGAGCCGAACCGGTTCTCGGCATCGGTGAACCGGTCCGGATCGGCATAGCGCACATGGACCTGTGCCTGGACGATCGGAGCCTCTGCGACCTGAGCCTGGACGACCTGAGCCTGGACTTGGGCGGCGGCTGGTCCGGCCAGGGGCAGCAGAACCGTGACCGCGAACCCGGCCCAGCCGCCGGCGAGACGCCTGCACATGTCGAACTCCTCCCCGAACCGCTTCCCGACGGCGCGGCGTGGGCCTGCGGGGTGGGACCACCCGAGCGGAGCCACAGAGCCCACGCTCATCCCCGACGGCCGGCTGCGACCGAATGGCCCTGACCCGTTCATAGTCTCGCCGTGTTCCGGGCGCCTCGTACCACTCCCGGCCCGAGGGGCGAGCCGGTCATGGGAGTCCGACGCGCATGATGAACTCTGTTCTGGCGCTTCTTACCGTCGTGGCGGTTTTGGTGGTCACGGCGCTGATCAAGCTGCCACTGCTGCCGTTCCGCCTCCTGGGCCGTCTCCTGCGCAGCCGCCCGGCGACCGCCTGATCGAGCCGCTCAGGTGGCCGTGTCGATGCAGAATTCCATCCCGCGACCCGGCCCCTGATCGGAATAATCGACGAGCGCCAGTCCGCGCTCGGCCAGGGTCGCCTCCACGGTGTCCCGCTCCTTGCGCACCATCTGGCCGACCGCCAGAGGGGTCAGCCGCGGACTCGCGCGCCGCACCTGATCGACCCCGATGCTCGCCGGCAGGCCCGCTCCTTCGGCGATCCGGGCCAGGGCGAGCCCCAGATCCCGCGCCTTGGTCTCCGCGGCGGATTTCGGCTTGTAGGCCATCTGCTTCTCCTTCTCGGCGGCCGCCCGCCTCAGGCGGCCCGCGTGTCGACGTTCACGTCGGGAAAGGCCCGGATCCAGACGCGCCGCCCCTTGGCGTCGTAGACCTCGACCTGCCAGCCCGACCAATCGAACCGCTCCACGACCCGCTCCATCAGAGCGAGGGCGACGCGCTCGGCATGGGCCCGCATCGGCGCCCCGTCGGGCAACCGGCTGCCGCACAGGTCGGTCACCAGCTCGTGGCCGTCCGTACAATGGAAACGGTACAGCCGCGTCGGCCTTGAGGCTCTCTCGATCAATCCACAGGGCTCCACCGCGATCCGAGACAGGACGCGTCGGCGGTTGAAACTGCCGATCCGAAGCGCTCTGTTCATGACCTGTTCTATAAAGATTCGAAGCGCAATGCACCCTGGTCCCGAGACGAGACCTGCGGAGATTCGTCTCAGGGAGGCCGAGACGATCGCCTTTGCCGATCGCCTTTGCCGATCACCGGGCGGCGAAGGGCGATGGCGCAGCGCCTCGACCGGCAAGACGGCTGATCGCCTGGGATTATGCCGTGGCCGGACGGAGGCGGACGATATCCCCGCGGCTGCCCCCGGCCGGTCCGTCGCCGTGACGGACGATTGACGATCCCGGCTCCGTCGGGGGGAACGGGACGCGGCGCCGTCCGGCGACGTCACGCCCGCGGGGGATCAGCGCTTCGCGCCGCCGCGACGGGCCATGGCGCCGGGCTGGCCCAGGCCGATCGCCTTGGCGAGGGCGGAGCGCTGCTCGGCATAGCCCGGGGCGACCATCGGGTAGTCGGCCGGAAGGCCGTAGCGGTCCCGGTAGCTGCGCGGATCGAGGCCGTGGCTGGCCAAGTGGCGCTTCAGCGTCTTGTAGGTCTTGCCGTCGATGAAGCTGACGATCCCGTCCTGCCGGACCGACTTGCGGACCTGGGCCGCGCCCGGCTTCTCGATCTCGGCCTGGGGCGCCGCCCCGGATTCCGGCGTCAGGGTCCCGGCGACGAGCCCGCTGACCGCGCCATGCACCCGCGCGATCAGGGCCGGCAACTCCGAGGCCGGAACCGGATTGTTCGACACGTAGGCCGCAACAAGCTCGGCCGTTATAACGGCCAAGGTGTTGGAGGCTTCATCGAAGGTCTCGTTCATGTGCAGATTTCCAAATAGCGGTTTACGTTCAGATCGTTTGGGCTCAACAAGGGTTTAAACAAGGTAAAAATCGAACGAAGACTCATCGAATAGATTCCGATTTTCTCGTGCCCTACGGCCTCCGAGAGGCGATGGCGCCGCGTCGGTCACCGGGATCGCGTGACGACCCGTCTCGTGCCACCGAAGATCGTCCGGGATCATGGACACCCGGGTGGCGGCCAGATTCGGCACCCGTGCGGCGCAGCCGCCCGCTTGCCGGAACCGGCAATGGCACCGCGAACAGGCGCGTCGCCAACGCGACGGTCGGCGGTGGGCCGGCGCGACGGCCCCGGACCGTGCCGGCGATCGCCGTCAGGCGCTCCAGGTTGGCATGCCGCGCAGCGGCTCGGGCGGCCGGGTGTCCTGGCCGCCGCTTTCGGGAGCTTCGTCGGACCCGGGATCCGCAGGGCCGCGAACGCGGGACCGCTGCCGAGAGCCGCAGGATCGGACGCTTTCGCCGGGCCGGCCGAACGGTCCGGCGCACGCGTTCCGAACGCTTCGCGGGCGGCCTCGAGATCCTGTGCCTTGCGTTCCTCCCGGCCAGCCCGGCGGATCCTCCCGGAGGATCGCGTGGGCGGTCCGGTCGGAGGTCACCCGGATCCCGCTCAGCGTCGACCCATCGTCCGGGCCAGGGCGCGGCCGAGGCTCATCAACAATCCGTCGGCCGCGAGGCGGAGTTCCGCCGCCGCATCCTCGCCGAGCGCCTGCCTGAGCGCGATGGCCAGATCGGCCGCACGGCTCAAGGGGTCGTCCGGCGCCGCCGCGCTGGTGAAGATGTAGCGGTCGCCGCCTTCCCGGAGTTCCGTGATGTCGATGATGATGCCACGCGCCCGGACCGGCCGCCCCGCGGAATCCGGGACGGTCCGTCCGCGGCTGATCAGCCAGTGCTCGGCTCCGCCCTGCACGACGCGGTACTCGGCCAGCACCAGACCACCCGACCGCACGGCCCGCTGGACCTGGTCCAGCAGCCACGCACGGTCGTCCGGATGGACGGCGGCCAGCGCGTCGGCGCCGCTGATCTCCGTACCGGCGAGGGCCGGATCGCCGGTGAGCAACCGGGCCGCCCCGGCATCATAGACTATGGTGCCGCGGCGGATGTCCCAATCCCAGGCGCCGACCACGCCGGATGCATCGAGGGCGGCCTGCAACCGGTCGAACGGCGTATTGAATCCGTCGGTCGCGTCGATCGGCGTCCTCGAAATCTCACTCATGACGCGAATCCCGGCCGCACAACCGGGATGATCTGGCATAGAAATGTGCCTCTTTGCCAGAATCTCGACGGAGATTTCATCAGCGGGTCCGGTCGATCAGGATCGGCACGCCGGGCGGCCCGTCATGCCGCATCATTTCCGCTGGGCGGTGGGGTTGGGTGTCGACGACGTATCCGGCGCGACGGCCGGATTGACGGGCGTGACCGTCGACCACGTGGCCGCGATCGCCACAATGGCGAGCAGCAGGGCGACGAAGATGCCGATGAGGGTGAGGCGCTTCATGAGGCGGGTCTGGGACTTCCGTGCAGGGCGATGAAGGCGGGGAACGGCCTGAGCGGCCGATCGATCCCGCCGGCACGCAGGATCCGAACGGCCGGCACCGACCGTCACGGCCCGCTCGGACGGATCCGATCCAAGGCCGCCGCCGCGTGCCGGGCCAGACCCTCGAGCCGGCGAACGGTCCCGTCGTCGGGGATGACGGAGGCGCACCAATAGGCGCTGAGGGCGGCGACCGGCTCGGGGGAGCCGATCGGAACCACCACGAGACTGCGCATCGAGGTCAGTCGGTAGGCCGCGATCGGCACCCGGGGATCGCACTCGATGTCCGGCACGACGATGGTCGCGCCATCGAGCATGGCCCGTCCCGAAACGCAGTCGGTCAACGGAAACCGGCGGCCGCGCCACAACGGCTCGATGGCGTCCTCGGCGGCGTAGAATGAGGCGTCGCCCTCGCGCAGCACCACGGCAATCCCATCGGAGCCGGCGATCTCCCGGGCCGTCTCCCGCAGGATCGTCACGATGTCCTCGAGGAAGCGGGCGGTCGCCAGCCGGCACGAGGCCCAAACCAGACCGGCGTCGGAATCCAGGGGACGTTCAGCCATCTGGGACGCGTCGTGGAAGCAGGCCGATCGATCCATGAAGCGCCCTCCGCGACGTCGCCTCGGGGTCGCCTCGGGCGTCTTCTTCGGTTGAAGCCTCACTGCGCGCGACGGCGCGGACAACAACTTGGATCAAGCGTTTCGCCGAAGCGGTTCGGCGTGATCGGATCGCCCGCGCGTGGCGAGACGCGGAGAGATGAGCGGGCGACGCCCGACATATTGGTCATCGCGGCGGGGCGACGCGGCAGATGTCACGAAATAGTTCCCGATCCTTCGATCACGACGCCGAGATGATGTGCTCCAGCGCACCTTCCGGTCCACCGCCTCCGGACCCCCGCCGACGCTGTTGCAACAATGCACTATCGCGTCCGCACATCCTGACGTCCTGTCCGCCCCGCACACATCCCGCCTAACGGGAGACAGAGGACCAGATGATCAAGAAGCTTCTTCTCGCGAGCGCCGCCACGGCCCTCCTGACCGGTGCCGCCTCGGCTGCCGACCTGCCGCGCCGCGCCGCCCCGCCGCCGATCTTCACCCCCGTCCCGGTCTTCACCTGGACCGGCGCCTACTTCGGTATCAACGCCGGCTACGCTTTCGACGCCAGCGACCGCAACACCGGCAACACCTTCGCCGTGCCGTTCCCCTACGCCGCCCCCGGCACCGTCGCCTCCTTCCGCAACCGCAGCCAGGACGGCTTCTCCGGCGGTGGCCAGATCGGCTACAACTGGCAGCTGACCCCCGGCTCCGGCGTCGTGTTCGGTATCGAGGCGGACGCCCAGTACCTCGACTTCGGCCGTAACCGGAACAACGCCTTCGTCGCCGGCGCGCTGGCCCCCGGCTACTACGTCACCGACCCGCGCGGCCTCTCCAGCCTCGACTTCTTCGGCACCGTCCGCGGCCGCCTCGGCTACGCCTTCGACCGCACCCTCGTGTACGGCACCGGCGGCTTCGCCTACGGCTCCGGCAGCGCCGACCGCTCCTTCGGCGGCTACGCCGGCAACGACAGCTTCCGCACCGGCTGGGCCGTCGGCGGCGGCGTCGAGTACGCGCTCCCCACCGACTCCTTCCTGAACTTCTTCCGCTCCTCGGCCGTGACGCTCAAGGTCGAAGGCCTGTACGTCAACCTCGACCGCAACACCCGCAACCAGGGCGCGTTCGTCATCAACGCCGCCAACAACTTCCCCGTCGTCTACAGCGGCATCGGCCGCCGTTCCGACGAGTTCGCCGTCGTCCGCGCCGGCCTGAACTACAAGTTCGGCTCCTACTAAGACCGCGCCGCGGCGGTCGGATCCCGACCGCCGCGCCAAGCCGAGCTCGCAAGGGGCCGCGTCCGAACGGACGCGGCCCCTTCGGCGTTGAGGGCCGCCCCGACGCGACCCGGCGCCGCCTCAGTAGCCCTTCCAGAGGCCGGGGGTGGCCAGCTCAAGCAGGTGCCCGTCCGGGTCGCGGAAGTAGACGCTGACGCCGCCCCTCGGCCAGCGGGTGCGCCCCTCGACGGCCACGCCGGAGGCCGCGAGATGCTCCTCCCAGGACGCGAGGACGTCCGCGTCGATCGAGAACGCGACATGGGCCGGGCCGCGGCCGTCATGCGGCGGGATGAGTCCGCCCGGCGTCTCGATAGGCTGCAGGGACCCGCCCTCCGGGAAAAGCAGGAGGACGCCGCGGCCGCCGACGTCGAAGGCCCGCATGCGGAAATCCGTGAAGAGGCAGGGCAATCCCATCGTGTCGCGGTAGAAGGCTTCGGCGCGGTCGAGATCCGCGACGTACAGCGCCGTCTCCAGGATGGCGTTGAGATTGGGCACGGCGATCTCCTGACGGCATCTCGGTCACGGGCGGCCCGGCCGCCGGGCTCGATCGTCCGGCGAAGATGTCCGCGACGCCGCGCGAGCCGCGCGAGCCGCCGGCGACCGCGCCGGCGGTCACCATCGGCAGAGCCTCGCGGTCGATCCGCCTCGGCCTGACGCGTCGGCTCCGCCCGAACGGCGTCCTGCAAGGCGTCGTCCAACGTCATGGGTCCGGCTCCCGGTCATCGGTGCGCCCGGCCGGCGGGCCCCGATCCGGTCCGGATCGGCCCCGTGCCGGGCGATGGCGGCACCAGGGCCAACCGGCCGGTCCCAGACTCGGTTCGCCGCCGCGCCGGGCTCAGACGGTCGACGGGCGCGGCGTACCCCGGTCGGGACGCGGGGCACGGCCCGGCACCAGTGACAGGGCGGCCGAGAGCAAGGCGAAGGCCACCAGGGGCAGAAGGCTCAGGGTGAAGCTGCCGGTCCCGTCCTTGATCGCGCCGATCAGGTAGGGGCCCAGGAAGCCGCCGAGATTTCCGACCGCGTTGATCGCCGCGATGCTCGCCGCCGCCGTGGCGGGCGGCATCTGCTCGGTCGCGAGCGCCCAGAACGGCCCCTTGAGCATGTAGACGCCGACCGCCGCGACCGTCAGCGCCGCCACGACCGGGCCGAGCCCCGAGAGGACCGTCCCGCCCGCGAGCCCCAGCGCCAGGACCAGGAACGAGAGCGCGAGGTGCCAGCGCCGCTCGGCGGTCCGGTCGCTGTGCCGGCCCCAGAGGACCATGGCCAAGGACGCGAATCCGTACGGGATGCTGTTCAGGAGCCCGGTCTCGACATTGCCGAGGCCGAAGCTCTTGACGATCTGCGGCGTCCAGAACGACAGCCCGTAGCTGCTCGCCGTCGAGCCGAAATAGATCGCCGCGAAGAGGGCGAGCCGCCGGTCGCGCAGGATCTCCCAGAGCGGCGGCTTCGCGGGCGCGCCGCGGCGGGTGTTGCGCGCCGCCTCGGACCGGAGCTGCCGCTCCAGCCAGTCCCGCTCGGCCGCCGGCAGCCACGCCGCCTCCCGCGGCCCGTCCGGCAGGAACCACAGGACCGCGACGGCCAGGACCACCGCCGGCAGGCCCTCGAGGATGAACAGCCACTGCCAGCCGGCGAGGCCGAACCCCGTCACGTTGAGCAGCGCGCCGGAGATCGGCGAGCCGAGGAAGGACGAGATCGGGATCGAGATCATGAAGATCCCGATGATCCGCGCCCGGTAGGCGGAGGGGAACCAGTAGGTGAGGTAGAGGATCACGCCGGGGAAGAAGCCGGCCTCGGCGAGCCCCAGCAGGAAGCGCAGGGCGATGAACGACCACGGCCCCTGCACCAGCGCCATGGCGGCGGAGATCAGGCCCCAGGTGGCCATGATCCGGGCGATCCACAGCCGCGCCCCGAAGCGCTCCAGCATCAGGTTGCTGGGGATCTCCATCAGGAAATAGCCGAGGAAGAAGATCCCGGCGCCCCAGCCGAACACGGTCGCCGACAGGCCGACATCGTGGTTCATCTGGATCGCCGCGAAGCCGACATTCACGCGGTCCAGGAAGGACACGAAGTAGGCGAGGATCAGGAACGGCACGAGCCGCCAGCCGATCCTGCGCATCGCCGAGCGTTCCAGGGCGGCGTCGTCCATGGCCTATCCTCGCGCGTGTCGTGGGCTCGGGCCGGGCCCCCGGGGTCCGGATCGATCCAGGTCACGGCTCCAGGTCACGGCTCCAGATCACGGCCGGGCCCGCACGGGGCTCGACGTCGCCGCGGGGGCCCCCGTGAGCGGCGGGCCGGGCGTCTCGTCTCGGGCTTCCTCGCGGGCCGGTCATCTCTGGTTGTGACCTGTGCCAACCTCAGCTTAACCCGCGGCCGCCGCGGCTGGGAAGCGCCATCGGGCTTCAACGGATCGGATCTGTCGAAGCCCGACGGCGTATGCGTCCGCCAGGCTGCCGGCCGCGATCGCCTGCAGGCGCGCGCGCCGGGCTGCCGCACCTGCGGGGCGCGAAGCGCCATCCGGCGGCCATCCAGGCCGCGCGACGCTCGGTGACGTCCCGCGATTCCGGGTTGCCGGCGCCGCTCGCCGGGACGGAGACACGGCGGGCGGCTCCCGACGCCGGGGCCTCGGTCTGGTTCGGAGCGACCGCCGTGCCGCAGGTCCGGGTCGGGACGGCGGTCCGCCGCCCGTCACCCCTTCTTCACGTTCCAGAACATCGGCACGCCGTCGAGCACGCCGGTCAGGGACGGCTTGTACGAGGTCTGGTTGAAGTATTGCCCGAGGGGCAGGTAGGGCAGGTCGGTGAAGGCCTGCCGCTGAAGGGCGCCCGCGAGCTGCTTGCGCGCGGCGGTGTCCGGGGCGTCCAGCCACTGGTCCCGCAGCGCCTCGATCTTCTCGCTGGTGGGCCAGCCGATCGCGGCGCTCTGGCCGGTCCCGCGCAGGAAGGCGCTGACCGCCGGGTTGGCCTGGTCGAGCCCCGCCCAGAAAGTGCAGAAGGCGCTCCAGCCGCCCTGGGCGATCGGGTCCTTCTTGGCGCGCCGCTGCACCACCGAGCCCCAGTCCATGACCTGATAGTCGACGTTGAAGCCGGCGCGCGTGAGCATGTCGGCCGCCACGTCGGCGAGCGCCTTGAGGCTGGGGAAGTCCGAGGCGCCCATCAGCACCACCTTCTCGCCCTTGTAGCCCGCCGCCGCCAGCGCCGTCTTGGCCGCCTCGTAGTCGCGCTTGCTCGTGAGGACATCGAGGCCGACATCGCTCGCCATCGGCAGGCCGGGGCAGAAGAACCCGGTGGGCACGTGAATCAGCTTGGGATCGGTACCGGTCACCGCCTGCATGAAGTCGGTCTGGTCGACGACCTTCAGCAGCACCTGCCGGATGGCCGGGTTGTCGAAGGGCGGCTGAAGCTGGTTCATCCGCAGGCAGCCGATCAGGCCGGTCGGGTCGGTGATCCGCGTCGTGAGCCCGCCCAGGGTCGGAACGAGATCGGCCGGCGGCTGCTCCCACCAATCCATCTCGCCGGTCTGCATGGCCGAGGCGGCGGTGGCCTGGTCGGGAATGACGTGCCACTCGACCCGGTCGACGAAGACGCGCTTCGGACCCGAGGTCCATTGCGGCTCGCCGCCCTCGCGGGGGACGTAGCCGGCAAAGCGCTCGTAGACCACCCGGGCGCCGACGACGCGCTCGTCCGCCTTGAAGCGGAAGGGGCCGCTGCCGACCATCTCGGTCACCTGCGTGAACGGGTCGGTCTTGGCGAGCCGCTCCGGCATGATGGCGCAGATCGAGGATCCGACCTTACCGAGGGCCTCCGGCAGGAGTGCGAAGGGCTTTTTCAGCCGGAACTGGATCGTCCGGTCATCGGGGGCCGAGAGTTCGTCCGTGTAGGCCATGAGCGTCTGGCCCATGGCGTCGCGCTTGCCCCAGCGGGCGATGCTCGCCACGCAGTCGCGGGCGAGCACGGGGCTGCCGTCGTGGAAGGTCAGCCCGGGCCGCAGGGTCAGGCGCCAGAGCTTGTCGTCGTTCTCCACCGTGTGGCCCGCCACCATCTGCGGCTGAGCGGCATAGCGCGCATCGGTGCCGTAGAGCGTGTCGAACACGGCGAGCCCGTGATTGCGGGTCACGTAGGCGGTCGTCCAGATCGGATCGAGCACCGTAAGGTCGGCCTGCGGGATGAATTTGAGCGTCCGCGCGGCACTGCCCTGCGCCAAGGCCGGGGCCGCGAGGGCGGCGCCCGACAGGGCCATGAAGGATCGTCTGTTCAGCATGCCGACTCGCCCGAGCGTTGCAACCCGGCAAAGGTTAGCACGTGGCGGGCCAAGCACGTCACGGGCGAAGCGGATCAGGGGCGAAGCGCGTCACGGGTGAGCCGATGCGCGTCGCTCCGCGAGATTCTGCACGAGGTCCAGGAGACGATGGCGAAGCTCGGGATCCTCGATCCGCCGGAAGGCGGACAGGAGAGCCTCCGCCTCGTCGGCGCGCCGTTCGGCACTGCCATCCTCCCGTTCGGCGGCGCGCGGGCCGTACAAGGTGGCTGCCGGAATCGCCAGGGCTTCGGCGATCCGCTGCAGGAGCCGCCCCGTCGCCGATTCGGGCGGACGGGCCCGGTGATCGAACGGGTTGTCCTCCGGCGCCGCATCCCCGGAGGATCCGCCCGGATCAGGTGCTTTGGGTCCCATCGGCGGTCAAGCTTCGGCACGCAGGCTGGCGGGAGCATTCATAATACAGAAGAATGCCGACACGCGAGTGCCCAGCAAGCAACAGTTGCATAATTGCGCTAAGAATCCCTTGAGGTTGTGACAGACATCCTAATAAGAGGTGATCGGGGACGAATACGAACACCGCCATGCCCAAGACTAAGCCGCACGCCGGTCGGAACCGTTCCAGGGCGTTCCCGATCGCGGGCGAGACCGCGGACATGATCGGACACTGGGACTGGGATGCCGCCACGGACCGCGTACGGGTCGATGCCTTCGCGGCTCGCCTCTTCACGGTCGATCCGGCCGAGGCCGAAGCGGGTCTCCCGCTGGCGTTCTACGACGGGATCACCCATCCCGACGACCGCGAACGGGTCATCGGCCTGATCCGCCGCAGCGCCGCGGAGGGGAGCCCGTACATCGCCGAGTACCGGGTGATCTCCATCGACGGCCGGACGCACTGGGTTCTAGCCCGCGGCCGCATCTTCGGCGACCATACGGGCCGGCCGGCCGGCGGTCGCGGAATCCTGGTGGACGTCACGCGGCTGCGCGCGAGCGAGGGCCTCTCCGATGAGGTCACGCCCGGTGCCAGGGAGACGCCGCTGGACCGGGCGGTCGAGCATGCCATCGCCGCGCAGGACGCGATCGTCGCCGCCGGGGATCCGGTGCTGAAGGCCCAGGCGGACGCGCTGCTGATGGCGCTGGGACGGCGGCTGGCACAGCGGCACATGGTGGAGCAGCGACGGCGCCTGAACTGACGTCGGCGATCGATCGCCGATCATCACGCGCGACGATCGGCCATGAGCAAGTTCTCGCCGAGGTGATGACTTTGTCGGCGACGATCCAGGGCGCCCTGCAGGCTGCCGAAGGCGTCGCGTCCGGCACCGCCGCGGTGACGATCACGGACGGCAGCGTCCGGGTGCGGGCGCCGGCCGAACTCCGCGCCGGCGCAGGCCGCCCGATCCGGAAGGACCCTGGTCCTCGCCGCCGCCGCTCCCGCACGCGGGCCGGCCGGGTGGCGCCCGTCCTGCGGCAGCACGCAACACCTTCCTGAATGGCCCCGGTGAACACGACTTCCATTTCTCGGCTCACCGCTTGGATATGACGGCAGCCGATTTCAACTACAAAGAAATTTGATCAGTACGCGCCCGTCTTTCTGGACAACGGCCGAGATCAGGCTTAACCTGGATATGTTCGTGCCGCCGATGTGCGGGCTCGAATGCTTCCAAGGATCGTCTTACATGAAGCGCCGCAGCGCGCGACCGTTCATGGTCGAAGTCAAGCAGACCCGTCCGGCCCGCACATCGCTGACTGCCACTGAAGCGCGCTCCCGCCCGGACAAGACTCTATGGCCGGAACTGGCGCAGGCCGCGATGGAGCCGCCGGCATCCGTGCCTCAGGCGGCGCCGGCCCCACGCCCGGAACGGAAGGCGCCGGAGACACCGGCTCGCCGGGTTCTGCCGAGCCTCGTCCCCATGTTCGAGATTCCGGACGAGCCGGTGGCCGAACCGGCGGACGAGGCCGTGCCGGCACCTCGGGTGCGGCGGCCGCGCCGTACCCGGGCTCCCGCGTCCGAGCAGGACATCGCCCCCCAGGTGCAGGCGGCATTGCCGCGTCCGGCCGCAGAGCCGCCCCTGCCCGTCGCGGAGGCGCCCCCCCTGGCGGCCGCGTCCGGTCAAGGTCCGTCGCCGCGATCGACGGCCGGGCGGCGAACGAAGGACCTGCGGCTCGGGGAACGCTGGAAGCGGCGCCTTCCGCCGGCCCTGCGCTGACCCAGGCTGCGCTGACCGGTCCTGGCGCCTTCGCCCGGATCCGTCAGGGACTGCACGGTCTGAAGGTCTCGAGTCATCCGCGCAGACAGGCTTCGCAAGCCGGCCCGGCGCCCTCGGCCGGCGGGCTCCATCCGGTCCAAAACCGGCTCGATCCGTCAGCCCCGGGAGCGGCACGCCGGGCGGCTCGTCCCGCGTCCCGGCAATCCGGCGCTTGGCGGTGTCCCATTGGAACGCCGCCTGTCCAACCCGATGGATCCGGCGGGGGCGCAGACGGTCAAGCCGCCTGCCGCTCCGGCACCAGTCCCGCGGCCAGGCGCGAGTTGCGGTAGCGCGCATCGCCGGTGACCTCGCCCTCGACCCAGGGGGGCAGCACCACCGGCTGGTCCTCGCGCTCCAGCTCGATCTCGGCCAGGATCAGGCCCGAGAGCCCCCCGCCGAACACGTCGACGTCCCACGTCGCTCCGGCATGGACGACCCGGTAGCGGGTCTTCTCCAGCCGCCGGTCGGGCGGCACCGTGGCGAGGAGCGCCGCGCCGTCCTCGGGCGGGATGGCGAATTCGATCTCGTCCCGGCAGGCGCCCCGGCGCGGGCTCTTCCACGTGATGAGCGTGCGCGCCCCGGCGCGGCGGATCCGGATCGTGTTGGCGGCGTCGGTGAAGAGATAGCCCTGAACGAAGTGCGTCCCCTCCCGGCACAGTGCCAGAACCGACGGGTTCGCGATGAACTTGCGCTCGATCTCGACCGGCATACCGTGCCTCGTGGACATTTGACGCAGGAGCTTTCGCGGAGGAGCCGGCCCGAGACAAGCGGGCTGCCGGGGATGAGCACAGCGCTGCGGGCATGGCTCGGTGCCGATTCGCACGGGCTGAATTGGGATCGTATTAAACTTATGTAAAAGCGCGAGGAGTCTTGGCCTTGCAAAAGCAACATCAGAAACCCCGCCCCCCAACTTCCCCGAGGTCGGCGCTGAAGACGTCATCCAAGCGGCCGAACCTGAAGAAGCTGCTCCGGAAGGCGCATGTCAAACCGCTGAAGCCGCTCAAGCAGGTGGCGGCCCTGCCGTTCCGCGTCGACGCGGAGGGCCGGATCGAGATCCTGCTGATCACCTCGCGGGATACGGGCCGCTGGATCATTCCGAAGGGCTGGCCGATGTCCGGCCGGAAGGCCCATCAGGCGGCCGAACGGGAGGCCTTCGAGGAGGCGGGTCTCAAAGGGCAGATCGCGGCGAGCCCGGTCGGTCGGTACCACTATCAGAAGCGCTTCGATCACGGCCGGGCGTTCCCCTGCATGGTCCGCGTCTACCCGCTGCGGGTCGAAGCCCAGCATGCGCGCTGGCCGGAGCAGGATCAGCGCACGCTGCGATGGTTCCCCCCCGAAGAGGCGGCGCGCCTCGTCCACGAGGACGAACTCCAGGAGCTGCTGGCGGACTTCGCGGTGCGGCCGGTTGAAAGCCACGGTTGAAGGCCGGCGCGGCCCGTTCGTCGCCGCGACCCGGGCGAGGCTATAGGGCAAAGAGGCTGCGCTGAAGGGGTGGGACAATCGCGCCGGAAACGCCCGCCTGCGGGTGCCGGGCCGTCCGCGACCGCAGCTTATGCAACTTCTGATTAGTATCCGCAGGTTACGGTTCCGGCCATCGCAGATGGGCGGGGCACCTCGATGTATCGCGCTTTCGCTTGCCTGACCGAGGAACACACCGCCTGGGTGGTGGCGCTGGCGGCCTGCATCTGCTGGATCTCCTGCGCGGTCGCCCTCAAGCTCGAGCAGCGCGTCCAGGCCCACAGGCACGGGCCGATCTGGCTCCTGGCCTCGGGCTTCTCGATCGGAGCCGGAATCTGGAGCACGCACTTCATCGGCATGCTCGGCTACGATCCCGGGGTGGTGCTCGGCTACGAGCCGCGCACGACCCTGCTCTCCCTCTTGGTCGCCATCGCGGCCGCCACCGCGGCCTTCCTGCTCGCCCGGGCCACGCCGTCGCGCTGGGCGGGGGCCGGGGCCGGCCTGGTGCTGGGGATCGGCATCGCCGGCATGCATTTCCTCGGCATCGCCGGCGTGCGGCTGCCCGGGCATTTCACCTGGGACCCGGCCCTGGCCGTCACGGCGATCGCGGCGGGCTGCCTGCTCTCGGCGGTGGGGATGGCCATCCATGTCGGGCCCGCCGGCCCGCGGGCCCGGTTCGCGGCCGCGACCG
>NZ_BACT01000231.1:0-2098 GCF_000333255.1 Methylobacterium sp. B1
CGAACAGCAGGTCGCCGAGATGGTAGCTGCGCATCGCGATCGGGATGGTGAGATCGGTCTCCGGGCGGAAGCTCACGTCGAAGATGGGCGCGAGATGGTCCTGCCAGGCCCGGCCGAGCGCCTCCGGATCACCGGGCGGCTCGAACCGCAGGCAGGCGACCTCGCCGCCCGGAGCGGCGCCGCCGGCTGGTGCCACGTCCGGGTCCCGGTTTCTCTCCTCGGAAGACATACGTGGAGCCTGACACCTGCTGTTAGCGCGACCGATGAAGAACGAGGGCCTGCCCCAAGGTGACGCGTGGCAACGCGGTCGGGTCGTCCCGCACGTTAGCCGCGTCCATCCGGACAGTCCTCCTATCTCCCGCCGACCCGAGCAGCTGTACACTGTCGTTTGTCGCTGCGGCGTGCGATTCGACGCAGGTGTCGCCCGACCGGGCCGCAGCGGGCCCAGCATCGGAGGATTCTGACCTGCGCGCCGGTGGGATGGTTCCTTCCGTCTCAGAAAGGGGGATCCCCGTTTCAGAATGTTGCGCGCGGCGCAGAGTGTGGCTGCAATGTGATAGTTCGTTAAAGCCGCATTTTCTAACCCCCGCGCAAAGTCTGTGACAGGCATGACGGGGGTCAGTCCGATGGTCCAACAGTATAGCGACGTCGAGCATGCGACCGGATCCTGTGATCCGAGCAGGAGCACGGGCGCCGGAACGCGACGGTGCGGCCCCGTCCGGATGGGATTGCTGGTCGGCAGCTCGCTCGCCACGCTCGCGCTGGCTCTGGGACCTGTGGCGGCGCAGACCGTGCCGGCGCGCTCGCCCTCGACTTTCGGACTGACAGCGGCTGATTTCTCTAACTGGTCGGCTTACCAAGGTGATTGGGGGCTCGCCGCGATCAATGCCGCGACGGCTTACGCGCATGGCTATACGGGGCTCGGCGTCTCGGTGGCAGTTGTCGATAGCGGCATCGACCCCAATCACCCGAAATTTGCTGGGCGGATATCGTCTGCCTCTCGGAACTTTTGGCTCACCGATCCCCCTGGAGCGATCCGCAGCACTCTTCTCGTCGACCTCAACAGTCATGGGACGCACGTTTCAGGAACGATCGGGGCATCTGCAGCCGGCGGCGAGATGATGGGCGTCGCTTTTGAAAGCACGCTGCTCTCACTGAATGCGATCATGGGCCCGGCCGAGGCCAATTTTATCAAGCAGAGATTGGGCCTCAACGAAATCTCGACCGATGCCAATGCCGCGGTTGATTTCGCGGCAGCCAATGGGGCGCGAGTTCTCAATGGCAGCTATGGCCCCTCCTTGCCGACCAAGCTCATTCTCGATGATAACGGCAATGTAATATCCAATCCTTATTACGTTCAGCTGAAAATACAATCATACGAATACGGTGACGCACTGGCGGAGTACAGCGCCCTCAAACGTGCCGCAGACAAAGGTATGCTGCTAGTCTTTGCGGCTGGCAATGAGCGTGAAGATCAGGAAAAAGTCGCCGTCAATCCGACCGGCGTTGCGTTCTATCCTTTCATACGTCCAAGCAACGCAAACAGCGGCGTCTATCAGCTCAATGATGGTCAAAATCGGCCGATCGATCAGTCGAAGGTCGATTTTTCAGACTTGTCAGGCTACATCGTTTCAGTCGTCGCAACTGACAAAAACAATCAAATCGGATCTTTCAGCAATCTATGCGGCGTGACAGCAGCTTGGTGTATAGCCGCGCCCGGCGTGGGTATCTACTCGACCGTTCCAGGCGGCGGATACGGGTTAAAAAATGGTACATCGATGGCAGCGCCGCATGTCTCCGGTGCCGCAGCCGTGCTGATGCAGGCGTTCCCGTTCCTGACGGCGCCGCAGATCGCCCAGACGATGTTCACCACCGCCACCCACCTCGGCGACGGACCGGCCAACGCCCCGAACGCCACCTTCGGCTGGGGCCTGCTCAACCTCGGCAAGGCGATCGACGGTCCGGGCCAGTTCACCTCGACCTGGACGGTCAACACCACCTATAACGGCCAAGCCTATTACGGCCGCTTCGCCAACGACATCTCGGGCGTCGGCGGCCTGATCAAGACCGGGCTCGGCACCCTCGAACTCGCCGGCAC
>NZ_BACT01000230.1:0-3196 GCF_000333255.1 Methylobacterium sp. B1
GACCTCCTGGCCGAATTGCAGCTCGGCGGCCGCTACCCGGTGCTCACCGGCGACGCGGTCGCCATCGCCGACGAGCTCCAGGCCTGGATCGAGGAGGGCGAGGTCGACGGCTTCAACCTCAGCCGGATCGTCGTGCCGGAGAGCTTTTCCGACTTCATCGACCTCGTGATCCCGGAACTGCAGGATCGCGGCCTCTACAAGACCGCCTATGCCGAGGGTTCGCTGCGGGCGAAGCTCTTCGGCCAGGGCGACCGGCTGCCCGCGCGACACCCGGCCGAGGCCCACCGCCACCGCGGCGCGCCTCAGCGATCCTGAGCCTCGCCGCTCTCGGAGCCGAACCAGCGGCTGTAGATCTCGTCGTAGCGGCCATCCTCCCTGAGGCCGAGGAGGGCTTGGTTGACGCGCTTGCGCCGGGGGTCGTTCGCCGCGAACAGGATGCCGTAGGCCTGCCGGTTGAAGGCCGGCCCGATCAGGCGCAGCGGCGCGTGGCCGGGCTGCGTCGCGTAGTAGCTCAGGGCGGGGGCATCGTAGACCACCGCGGCGACCGTGCCGGCCTGCAGGGCCGCGCAGGCCTCCTCCAGGCTCGCGAACCCCACCGGCGTGGCGAAGTGGTCCGCCAGATAGGCGACCGACGTGGTGTGGGCGACCGTGCCCACCCGCTTGCCCGGCAGGTCCTGCGGGCCGTTGATCGCGCCGCGCAGGCGCTCCACCGTCGCCGTGCTGGTCAGGCCGGCGGTGAACCACGCCACCAGGGCGATGCAGGTGAACAGCCAGACCACCGTGATGGCCCGCGCGAGGGGGCTGCGCGGCATCTCCTCCGCCTGCGCGGCGAGGCTGCTCAGCGCCCACCAGAGGACATGGGCGAAGCCGTGCGCCGGCCGGGCCCGCGCCGCCATGCCGCCGGGATGGCGGCGTTCGAGCCACCAGATCAGCGCCGCCACCGCGAGGATGAGGGCGGCGAGCCCCAGGAGGACCTGCAGGAAGGTGGCGTCGCTCAGGAGCGCCCGGAGGGCCCGGCCGGTGGCCGAGCCGGTCGCGTCCGGCGCCGCCGGGACGGCGATGCGCAGGCCGGTCTCCAGCATCGTGACCGAGAAGTCGAACCGCCGCTCGCGCTCCGCGGTGATCGACACCGCCGCGATGGCGAGGTCCGCGCGCCCGTCCGAGACCGCCCCGAACAGCGCCGGCAGGTCGTCGACGCGGACGAAGGCGGTCCGGACGCCCAGCTCCCGGGCGATGGCGTTCCAGAGATCGATGCTGAACCCGCGCAGCCGGCCCTCCGCCTCCATGACCAGGGGCGGCACCGGATGCGTCGCGACCCGCCACGTCTCGGGATCGTTCGTGCGGAGCGCGAGGGACGGCCCCTCCGACACGCCCTCGGATGCCGCCCGAGCCGTGTCCCGGGTCTCGGCGCGCAAAGGGTCCGCGGCCACCGGCACGGCGGCCGCGAGGCAGAGGCAGAACGCCACGACGCCCGCAGGCGCGACGGCGCGCCGTCGACCGGTGGACGGGCGCGGCATGTCAGAGGCTCTCGATCCAGTTGCGCAGGACGGCCCCGGGCGCGGGGTCGGGGTGGGCGTCCAGGCGCTGGGACGCATCGCTGGGGATGAAGCCGAACCGGCGCTTGAACGCCCGCCGGAAGGTCCGCTCGTCCGAGAAGCCGACCGCGAAGGCGACCTGCGAGATGCGCAGGGGCTTGGACGCATCGTCGCGCACGAGCATCCGCATCGCCGCCATCAGGCGCCGGTCGCGGATATACGCCACGATGCCGTTGGGGGCGAACAGGCGGTACAGGGTCGAGCGCGACAGGCCGAGCCGCGCCGCGACCAGGGCGGGCGTCAGCTTCGGGTTGCCGAGTTCCGCCTCGACGAGGCGGCGGACGCGGATCCGGACGTCCTGGTTCTGGGACGGGCGCCCCTCCTCCTGGCCGCGCAGCCAGCTGGCGCAGAGCTGGGTGATCGCCGTCGAGGCCGCCAGGGCCTCGCGCCGGTCGAGGAGGTCGCCGCAGGCGACGACGTTGGCGACGAAATTGTGGACCAGCCGCCCGAACGGGTCGCCGTCATGGTCGAGGGGGCGGCCGTGCAGGGCGTCCGGGTGGCAGCCCTGCTTCTCCAGAAGCGCGCGGGGGATCACGACGTTGGTGGCGTCGACCGCGCCCGCGACGATGCGCGGGGGCTGGGCGAGATCGAAGACGATGCACTGGACCTCGTCAACGGGGCCGGTGCCGTGATCGGTCTCCACGCGGCTCTGCCCCCGGCGGTAGAACTGCAGCAGGATGTGATCCAGGCCTTGCTGGCCGATCATCTCCCGCGTCCGCACAAGGGTGTGCGCCGGCGCCACCACGTCGCCGACCAGCAGGTCGCCGAGATGGTAGCTGCGCATCGCGATCGGGATGGTGAGATCGGTCTCCGGGCGGAAGCTCACGTCGAAGATGGGCGCGAGATGGTCCTGCCAGGCCCGGCCGAGCGCCTCCGGATCACCGGGCGGCTCGAACCGCAGGCAGGCGACCTCGCCGCCCGGAGCGGCGCCGCCGGCTGGTGCCACGTCCGGGTCCCGGTTTCTCTCCTCGGAAGACATACGTGGAGCCTGACACCTGCTGTTAGCGCGACCGATGAAGAACGAGGGCCTGCCCCAAGGTGACGCGTGGCAACGCGGTCGGGTCGTCCCGCACGTTAGCCGCGTCCATCCGGACAGTCCTCCTATCTCCCGCCGACCCGAGCAGCTGTACACTGTCGTTTGTCGCTGCGGCGTGCGATTCGACGCAGGTGTCGCCCGACCGGGCCGCAGCGGGCCCAGCATCGGAGGATTCTGACCTGCGCGCCGGTGGGATGGTTCCTTCCGTCTCAGAAAGGGGGATCCCCGTTTCAGAATGTTGCGCGCGGCGCAGAGTGTGGCTGCAATGTGATAGTTCGTTAAAGCCGATGATCTCGTTGACGCCGAGCGCCACCGCACGGTCGACCACGTTCCGGCGCGGCTGGGCCAGCATCAGGATGATCGGGATCGTGGGGCAGGGAGAGGTGGTCGGCGTCCGCGCGAGCCGGATGAACTCCTCGCCCGACAGGATCGACAGGTCCCAGTCGATGATGCTGATATCGGGTTTGCTCTCGGCCAGCACGCCCAGCGCCTCCGCCCCGTCCGGCGCCTCCAGGACCCGCTTGATACCGACGCGCATCAGCATGTCGCGCACGATTCGGCGGAT
>NZ_BACT01000229.1:0-1770 GCF_000333255.1 Methylobacterium sp. B1
GCATCCGACGCTGGTCGAGGCCGAGGAGGCGGGCCGCACGGCCACCTACCTGGTCTTCATCCCCCGGGACGCGCCGGGCGTGACCCTGGTGGACGATTGGGACGGGTTCGGCCAGCGGGTCACCGGCTCGGGCTCGGTCGTGTTCGAGCGGGTCGCCGTGGAGCCCGGCTGGGTGGTGCCGTTCCAGGCCTCGCTGGAGCGGCCCACCGCCATCGGCCCCTTCGCGCAGATCCTGCACGCCGGGATCGATCTCGGCATCGGCGAAGGCGCCTTCGCGGCGACGCTGCCCTTCGTGCGGGACCGCGCCCGGCCCTGGATCGATTCCGGCGTCACCCGGGCGGGCGAGGATCCCCTGACCCTCCACGCGCTGGGCGACGTCCAGGTCCGCCTCGCGGCGGCCGACGCCCTGCTGACGCGGGCCGGCCGCTTCGTGGACGCCGCGCAGGACGCCCCCGATGCGGACAACGTCGCGGCGGCCTCCGTGGCGGTGGCGGAGGCCCGGGCGGCGAGCCACCGGGCGGGCCTGCGGGCGGCCAACAGGCTCCTCGAACTCGGCGGCACCTCCGCCACCGACCGGGCCGAGGCGCTGGACCGCTACTGGCGCAACGTCCGCACCCACACCCTGCACGATCCGGTGCGCTGGAAGTACCACTGGATCGGCGCCTACCACCTCGACGGCCGGCTGCCGCCCCGGCACGGAGCGCTCTGATGGCCGCCCAGAAGAAGCAGATCCTGTTGAACGCCTTCAACATGGCCTGCGTGGGCCACATCAATCACGGGCTCTGGACGCACCCGCGCGACCGCTCGTCGGCCTACAACACGCTGGGCTACTGGACCGACCAGGCGAAGCTCCTGGAGCGCGGCCTGTTCGACGGCCTGTTCATCGCCGACATCATCGGCGTCTACGACGTCTACGGCGACGGCATCGACGTGACCGCCCGGGAGGCCGTGCAGCTCCCGGTCAACGACCCGACCGTGATGATCACCGCCATGGCGGCGGTGACCGAACATCTCGGCTTCGGGGTGACGATCAACGTCCACCAAGAGGCGCCCTACACCTTCGCCCGGCGCCTCTCGACCCTCGACCACCTGACCGGCGGCCGGATCGGCTGGAACATCGTCACCGGCTACCTCGACAGCGCCCACCGCGCCCAGAGCGGCGGCACGTTGCCGGCACACGACCGGCGCTACGACTATGCCGACGAGTATCTGGAGGTTCTCTACCGGCTCTGGGAGGGCAGCTGGGACGACGCCGCCATGCGCCGCGACCGGGCGGCCCGGGTGTTCAGCGATCCGGCCCATATCCGCAAGGTCGCCCACCGGGGCGAGTTCTTCGCGGTCGACGGCTACCACCTGTCCGAGCCGTCGCCCCAGCGCACGCCGGTCCTCTACCAGGCGGGCGCCTCGGGCCGCGGCCGCGCCTTTGCGGGCCGCCATGCCGAGTGCGTGTTCATCTCCGCCCGCGACACGGCCACCGCCCGCGAGTCCGTCCGCGCCATCCGGGCTGAGGCGGTCGCGGCCGGCCGCAATCCCGACGACGTGAAAGTCTTCGTCGGCCTCGCGGTGATCCCCGGCCGGACCCGGGCGGAGGCCGAGGCCAAGCGGGACGAATACCTGTCCTACGCGAGCCCGGAGGCGGGGCTCGCGCATTTCTCCGCCTCCACGGGGATCGACTTCGCCCGCTACGGCCTCGACGAGGCGATCCCCTACGCGCCGGGCAACGCCATCCAGTCGGCCACGGCGGCGGCGGCCAAGCGCGGGCTGACGAAG
>NZ_BACT01000228.1:0-4446 GCF_000333255.1 Methylobacterium sp. B1
AGCGCGAGGTCTCCGTGGTGGGCGCCCGCGGGCGCGACGGCAGCTTCGCGGCCTACGACCTGTGTGAGAACGAGCACCGCGATCACATCCTCGCGCTGACGCGGGTGCCGGCCCCGGGCGTGGCCCCGGAGACGGGCCGCATCGCCCTCGAGATCGCCCGTCGGATCGCCGACGCCCTCGACTATGTCGGCGTCCTCGCCGTCGAGATGTTCCTCGTCCGCGAGGACGGGGCGGAGCGGCTCGTGGTCAACGAGATCGCGCCCCGGGTCCACAATTCCGGCCACTGGACCAGCGAGGGGGCGCTGACTTCGCAATTCGCCCAGCACGTGCGGGCCGTCTGCGGCTGGCCGCTGGGCGATCCGGGCCGGGTCGGCGGCCTGCCGGTGGAGATGCGCAACCTGATCGGCGCCCAGGCCGACGACTGGCACGCCCTGCTGGCCGAGCCCGGCGCCCATCTGCACCTCTACGGCAAGGGCGAGGCGCGTCCCGGCCGGAAGATGGGTCACGTGACCCGCCTCGGGCCCGTCCCGGCCGGTTCCTGAGGCTTCGAAGGCACACCTGCATCGCCGCATGGCGGTCGGAAGCCCGCCTGCGGCGTCCCGGAACCGTCGAGCCATACCTTCGCCACATCCCACCGCTTCCACCACAGCGTGGTCGGTTCCGAATGCTGTCGATCGATTCCGCCTGCACCGCCTTCGTCCCCGGGACGGGCGGGGGCCGGATCACGACGCGGCGCTTCTTAAGCCGGCCTTCACCGTGATGCGCGACGGTGCCCCGGATTCGGGCGTGCCCGGCGCACGGCGCGGGCTCTTGGACTGTGAGGGGCGAGGCGGGCACGCGCAAGGCGGGCGACGCCTCGGGGAGAGTGGGGCAATGAACGTACGCAACGGGCTGGGACGAAAGACGGCACTGATCGGCGCAGCCATGGTCTCGGCCGCCGGCCTCGCGGGCTGCGAGACCGTCGGGAGCGCGGCCGGCCCGCGGCAATACGCGGTCCTCGAGAAGGACACCACGGGGGCCACGAACGTCAACATCGCCTCCCTGACCGAGGTCGTGCAGCGCAACCCGAACGACGCGGCCGCCTACAACACCCGCGGCGCCGCCTATGCCCGCGCCGGCCAGTTCAACGATGCCATCGCCGACTTCACCAAGGCGATCCAGCTCGATCCGAACTCCGCCTCCGCCTACAACAACCGCGCCCTGGCGAGCCGCCAGATCGGCCGCGACGGCCCTGCCCTGCAGGACTTCACCAAGGCGATCGGGATCGATCCGAATTACGGCCCGGCCTATATCGGCCGCGCCAATGTCGAGCGCGCCCAGGGCAACCTCGACCAGGCGCTCAACGACCTCAACGTCGCGATCCGGCTGATGCCGGAATCGGCCGAGGCCTATCATGCCCGCGGCCTCGTGCGGCAGAAGCAGGGTCAGGACACGCAGGCGATCGCCGATTTCGACGCCGCCATCGACCGCGACCCCTTCAAGTCCGCGCCCTACGCCGCGCGCGGCCAGAGCCTGATCGCCACGAACCAGTACCCGAAGGCGATCGAGGACTACAACGCGGCCCTCAACGTCAACAACAAGGACGCCACCTCCTGGGCCTATCGCGGCCTGGCCTACGAGAAGTCGGGCCAGCGCAAGGAGGCGATGGAGAACTACCAGCGCGCAGCGACGATCGATCCGAACAATTCCGTCGCCCGCGCCGGCCTCGGCCGGGTGCAGGGCGGGGTCGGCTCGCTGTTCAACTGACCGCTCGACGGTCTGAAGGCGGTTTCACAAGGTCTCCGCCTCCCCTGCCTGGGGCGGAGACCTGTTCGTTGGGGTTTCACCCCGACACCCCACCAAAGGGCACGCCCTTTGGAAGCCCCTTGTCCGCGTGGGTTACGCCGCCAGCAGTCCGTTCGCGTCCTGCGTGATGCGGCGCAGGTGATAGGCGGTGTCGCCGAGCTGGTACTCGATCATGGCGAGCCGCTTGAAGTGGTGGGCGCCGATATACTCGAGGGTCATGCCGATGCCGCCGTGGAGCTGCACGGCCTCCTGGCCGACATACCGGCAGGCCTTGTTGATCTGGACCTTCACGGCCGATAGGGCCGCCGCACGCGCCGCCGCATCCGGCGTGTCGACCATCATGGCGGCGTAGAGGGCCATCGAGCGGGCCTGCTCCAGCTGGATCAGCATGTCCACCGCCCGGTGCTGCAGCGCCTGGAACGAGCCGACGCTGACGCCGAACTGCTTACGGGTCTTGAGGTACTCCACGGTGAGCGTGTGGAGCGCGTCCATGGAACCCACCGCCTCGGCGGCGAGGCCCGCGATCCCGTGCTCCACCACCCGCTCCAGCAGCAGCAGGCCGGCTTCGGGATCGCCCAGCGCCGCGTCGCCGGGCAGCTGTACCTCCGAGAAGGACACCTCCGCGGCCCGGCCGCCATCCTGCGTCGGGTAGGCCTCGATCGCGACGCCGGCGGCGTCGGCCGGGACCAGGAACAGGCCGATCCCCGGCGCGTCGCGCCGCTCCCCCGACACGCGGGCGGAGACCACCATCAGGCCGGCCGCGTCGGCGTTGGGTACGACGCTCTTGGCCCCGCTCAGCACGAAACCGTCGCCGGAGCGTCGGGCCGTGGTCGCCACGTCGGCGAGGTCATAGCGGGACTGGCGCTCGGTGTGGGCGAGGGTCAGGCGCAGGTCACCGGAGACCAAGTCGGGAACGAGGCGCGCCTTCTGCGCGGCGCTGCCGCCGAGCCGCAGGGCCGTCGAGCCGAGAACGAGGCTCGCCAGCAGCGGCTCGACCACGAGGTTGCGGCCGACCGCCTCCATGACCAGCATGGTCTCGACCGGGCCGCCGCCGAGGCCGCCGTCCTCGTCCGAGAAGGGCAGTCCCGTGACGCCAGTTCGGAAAAAGCCGCCCAGCCCTCCGCGGGGAAGCCGAGCGGCGCCCTGAGCCGCGCCTGCCGGCTTTCCAGGGACGGGTAGAGATCGGCGGCCAGCCGCTCGACGCTGTCGCGTAGGAGCGACTGGTCCTCGTTCAGATCGAAATCCATGGTGGTGTCCTCGGACGTTCCCTCCCCCCTCTGCGGGGGAGGGTGGCCCCTGCGTCAGCAGGGGCCGGGAGAGGGGAACCCGGCTGCAGGACAGGGCGCGACCGGCATGAAGGGCGTGCCGCGTCCTGAAACGTCGCTCCCCTCTCCCGACCCCCTTCGGGGGCCACCCTCCCCCGCAGAGGGGGAGGGAGAGCCGAGGCCGCGACCGCCGCGTTTCTCAAGCCTGCAAGCGGATCCGGGATCGTCTCACAAACCCAGAATGCCCTTGGCGATGACGTTGTGCTGGATCTCGTTCGAGCCGCCGTAGATCGAGACCTTGCGGTTGTTGAAATAGCTCGGCGCCGCCGCATCGACCCAGTCGAAGCCCCCGGGCAGGTTGTTGGCCCCTGCCCCGCGTGCCGGGGCGGCGAGCGCGAACGGCCCGGCGAGCTCCACCAGCAGCTCCGTCGCCGCCTGCTGGAGCTGCGAGCCGCGGATCTTGAGGAGCGAGGAGGCGGGGTCCGGCTCCACCGAATCCGCCCGGCCCTGCTTGGCCGCCACCCGCATCTGGGTGATCTCCAGGGCCTTCAGCTCGACCTCGACCTCCGCGACGCGGGACCGGAAGGCGGGATCGTCCCACATCGTGCCGGGTCCGGCCGGCATTTCCCGGGCGAGGCGCTTGATCCGGGCGATCCGCTCCTTGGTTAGCCCGATCCGGGCGATGCCGGTCCGCTCGTTGGCGAGCAGGAATTTCGCGTAGTCCCAGCCCTTGTTCTCCTCACCGACCAGGTTCTCGACCGGCACGCGGACAGAGTCGAAGAAGACCTCGTTGACCTCGTGCCGGCCCTCCAGGGTGAGGATCGGGCGCACGGTGATGCCGGGCGTCGTCATGTCGATGAGCAGAAAGGAGATGCCCCGCTGCTTCTTGGCCTCGAAGTCGGTGCGGACCAGGCAGAAGATCCAGTCGGCGTGCTGGCCGAGCGTCGTCCAGGTCTTCTGGCCGTCCACGACGTAGTGGTCGCCGTCGCGCACGGCCTTGGTCTTGAGCGAGGCGAGGTCGGAGCCGGCCCCGGGCTCGGAGAAGCCCTGGCACCACCAATCGTCGAGGTTGGCGGCGCGGGGGAGAAAGCGTTCCTTCTGGTCCTGCCGGCCGAAGGTCGCCAGCACCGGGCCGAACATGTAGCAGTTGAACTGCTGCGGCAGGGGTACCGCCGCCTGGAACAGCTCCTCCGTGTAGATGTAGCGCTGGATCGGGCTCCAATCCCGGCCGCCAAATTCCTGCGGCCAGTGCGGCACCGCCCAGCCCTTGGCGTTGAGGATCCGCTGGCTGGTGACGTAGTCGTCCTTCGAGAGGCTGCGCCCCTCCGAGACCTTTTTTCGGATCTCGGCCGGGATCTCCGTCCGGCAGAAGTTCCGGACCTCGTCGCGGAACGCG
>NZ_BACT01000227.1:0-2132 GCF_000333255.1 Methylobacterium sp. B1
CGGCTTGTAGGCGACCACGCGGTTCGGCTCGATCCCGCAGGAGGCGGCGAGCACCACCTTCGGCGCCGCGTCCTCGATCCGCACCGCCAGCTCGTTGGCCGCGAAGCCGCCGAACACGACCGAATGCACCGCGCCGAGCCGTGCGCAGGCCAGCATGCCGAACAGGGCCTCGGGCACCATCGGCATGTAGAGGATCACCCGGTCGCCCTTGCCGACGCCGAGGCCGGCGAGGACGGCGGCCAGTACCGCCACCTCGTCGCGCAACGCGCGGTAGGTGATGCTGCGCTTGGTCCCGGTGACGGGCGAATCGTAGCGGATCGCCACCTGATCCGCCCGCGCTCCGTCGGCGTGACGGTCCACGGCATTGTGGCAGGCGTTCAGGGTGCCGTCCGGAAACCAGCGGCCGTAGGGGCCGGAATCCGGCGCGAAGGCCCGCTGCGGGACGTCCGCCCAGTCGAGCGCCTGCGCCGCGCCGAGCCAGAACGCCTCCGGGTCGCGGCGGGCCGAGTCGTAGATGTCCGGGTAGCGGCCCGGCAGGCTGGCTCTCGTCATCGGTTCGGCGTTTCCTCGCGGGCCGCTCTCCGGCGGCGGGGCCCAGAGTAGCGCATTCTTCCGCGGGTGCGAGGCCGGTTGTGGGTCGCCGGAACCGCCCCGCGCCTTCGCTCGCGCGATCGGGGTGCTCCGTGACGCGTTCGCCGGATGCATCCCGGATCGGCGGCTTCGAAGCCGGGCGCCTCGGCGTGGCCGGCGGGAAACGCATCTGCCGGGAGGTCGCGGGTCGTCTGTTTCGATCCCCAGGCGTGCGGGCGCGGCAGGCGCCCCGTCGCCAAGGCTCCGGGGTCACATCCGCGAGAGCACGACGCCCGCCCGGATCGGCGATCCCAAGGCGGCCGTTCCTCCAAACGAGCGGTCGCAGAACGCAAAACCGCCGCACCGGTCTCCCGATGCGGCGGCAGCAGTCGTGCCGTTTCTGCTATCCGTGCGGACGGATCAGGGGCTCAGTGCAGCGTATTGCCGTTCGCCTGCAGCCTGTTGATCTCGTCCTTGAGAAGGAGTTTCCGTCGCTTCATCTCGGCGATGTGAAGGTCGTTCGCCGAAGGCCTGTGGATCGCTTCCTGAATCTCACGCTCGAGGGCTTCGTGCTTCCGGGCGAGTTGGTTCAGATGCGTCTGCAGCGACATGAGCCGAATCTCCTGTCATCGTTTCGACACACCGAGATTGGCACAAGATGCCGGACCTGTCGAAGCGTTTTCTGCTGCTAAGTCTGATGATTGCTTACCGCGCCGTCTTGTCCGGCGCCGGAGCGTGACGCATGCTCTCGGGCCATGAACGGTCTTCGGGTCCTCAGGTGACGATGGCGGACGAGGCGGGTGAGAGTGCGCAGTCGGACCTCCTGGGCGAACTGGCGCGGCTGCGCGAGGAGCACCGGGATCTCGACGGTGCCATCGAGGCGCTGGAGCGCAGCGTGGCTGGCGACCAGCTCCAGATCCAGCGTCTGAAGAAGCGCAAGCTCACCCTGCGTGACCGCATCTTCCACATCGAGGACGCGCTCACGCCGGACATCATCGCCTGATGCCGGTGGACGTCTTCGGGCCGCGCCTTGCCGCGGGCCCGCACCGCCTGTAAGCGCCCTCTTTTTCCGGGATCAACGATGGCGTCGCCTCCGGTCGCGATCATCATGGGCAGCCAGTCCGACTGGGCGACCATGCGGCATGCCGCCGAGACGCTCGATGCCCTCGGCGTACCCTACGACGCGCGCATCGTGTCGGCCCACCGCACGCCGGACCGGCTCGTGGCCTTCGCCAAAGGCGCGGTCGCGGCCGGCCTCAAGGTCGTGATCGCGGGGGCGGGCGGCGCCGCGCACCTGCCCGGCATGGCGGCCGCGATGACCCGCCTGCCGGTCTTCGGCGTCCCGGTGGAATCCAAGGCCCTGTCCGGCCAGGACAGCCTCCTCTCGATCGTCCAGATGCCGGCGGGCATCCCGGTGGGGACCCTGGCGATCGGCCGGGCCGGGGCCATCAACGCGGCCCTGCTCGCCGCCGCCGTCCTGGCGCTCTCCGATCCGGATCTGGCGGAGCGCCTGGAGGCGTGGCGCGCGGCCCAGACCGCCTCGGTGGCCGAACGCCCGTGAC
>NZ_BACT01000226.1:0-12070 GCF_000333255.1 Methylobacterium sp. B1
GCACCGGATGACGGGCGAGGCCGGCAACCTGCCAGCCCTCCTGATGGAGCAGCGCCGCGGTGGCGCTGCCGACGATGCCGCTGGCGCCGACGATCAGGGCGGTGTTCGACATAGAAACCCTCATGCCCGCCTCAAATCCGGGTCCGGGGCAGATGGGCGTCGGCAGTGTCGCGACAACCCCACCGCGCGCCGGGGGCGCCTGTGCGGACCGCAAGGGTTGCGGGATCGCGTCACCCCTCTCCGTCACCGCGTGCGCAGCGACGCGACCCAGGGCAGCGCGACATCCTTAAGCGTGGCGCGACCCTGGATTGCTTCGCTGCGCTCGCAAAGGCGGATAGCGCTCTCAGGCGGCCCGGTCGATCGCCGCGCCCAGGACGTCCACGATCTCGCCGATCTGGCCGCGCTCGATGATCAGCGGCGGCGACAGTGCGATGATGTCGCCGGTCACCCGGGTGAGCAGGCCGCGCTCGAAGCAGTCGACGAACACCTCGTAGGCGCGCTTGCCGGGCGCGTCCGGCCGCGGTGCCAGCTCGATGCCGGCGATCAGCCCGATGGTGCGGATGTCGATGACGTTCTTGCGCCCGCGCAGGTCGTGCATCGCCGCGGCCCAGTCGTCGGCGATGTCGGTGACGCGGGTCAGCAGACCCTCGTCCCGGTAGATATCCAGCGTGGCGATGCCGGCCGCGCAGGCGACCGGGTGCCCGGAATAGGTGTAGCCGTGGAACAGCTCGATCCCGTCCGGGCCGTGCATCAGCCCGTCATGGACCGCCCGGCTCGCGAAGACCGCGCCCATCGGCACCGTGCCGTTGGTCAGGCCCTTGGCGCTGGTCACGAGGTCGGGGACGACGCCGAAGAAGTCGGTCGCGAACGGCGCGCCGAGGCGGCCAAATCCGGAAATGACCTCGTCGAAGATGAGCAGGATGCCGTGCTTCGTGCAGATCTCGCGCAGGCGCTCCAAGTAGCCCTTCGGCGGGATCAGCACCCCCGTGGAGCCCGCCACCGGCTCGACGATGCAGGCCGCGATGGTCTCGGCCCCGTGGAGGGCCACCAGCCGCTCCAGATCCTCGGCGAGTTCCGCCCCGTGCTCGGGCTGGCCCTTCACGAAGGCGTTGCGGGCCGGGTCGTGGGTGTGGCGCAGGTGGTCGGTGCCGTTGAGCTGCGGGAAGACCCGGCGGTTCGACACGATGCCGCCGACCGAGAGCCCGCCGAAGCCGACGCCGTGATAGCCGCGCTCGCGGCCGATCAGCCGGGTGCGGGTCCCCTGCCCGATCGCCCGCTGGTAGGCCAGCGCGATCTTGAGGGCCGTGTCGACCGATTCCGAGCCGGAATTGGTGAAGAACACCCGGTCGAGGCGCTTGTCGGGGCCGCCCGGGGCGATCTCGGCGAGGCGTTCGGCGAATTCGAACGCGATCGGGTGGCCCATTTGGAAGGTCGGGGCGAAGTCGAGGGTCGCGAGCTGGCGCTCCACGGCCGCCGCGATGCCCCGGCGCCCGTGGCCGGCATTGACGCACCAGAGGCCCGCGGTGCCGTCGAGGACTGAGCGGCCGTCATCGGCGGTGTAGTGCATGCCCTCGGCCGACACGAGCAGGCGTGGCGCCGCCTTGAACTGGCGGTTGGCCGTGAACGGCATCCAGAAGGCGTCCATCGCGGGCGTGTTGCGGAGCGGATGGTCGGTCATGGGGCGGTTCTCCGGGGCGGGCGGCGCGGATCGGGCGGCGGGACCAGGGGACACCTTCGCCGATCGGGCAACAAGTCCTTTTCTGGTCGCCGCCAACCGCTTGCAGGAATGGGGCCGCGGGTGGCACCGTTGCGGGATCCGCAACACCTGAAACGGGCCTGAGCCGGATGAGCATTGATGTCGGCGCGCGCCTGCGCTTCGTGCGCGCCCGCCACGGCCTGTCGCAGCGGACGCTCGCCAAGCGCGCCGGCGTGACCAACTCGGCGATCTCGCTGATCGAGGCGAACCGGGTGAACCCGTCGGTGGGTGCGCTCAAACGGATCCTCGACGGCGTGCCGATCGGCATGGCCGAGTTCTTCGCCCTGGAGCCGGAGCCGGAGCGCAAGGCGTTCTTCGCCGCCGAGGAGCTGACCGAGATCGGCCGCCGGGCCGCCAAGGGGGCGATCTCGTACCGCCAGGTCGGCGACAGCCTGTTCGGGCGCAAGCTCCAGATCCTCAAGGAGCGCTACGAGCCCGGCGCCGATACCGGCCGGGTGCCGCTCTCCCACGAGGGCGAGGAGGGTGGCATCGTGCTCTCCGGCCGCCTGGAGGTGACGGTGGACGCCGAGCGCCGGATCCTCGGCCCCGGCGACGCCTACAGCTTCGACAGCCGCCGCCCCCACCGGTTCCGCTGCGTCGGGCCCAACCCCTGCGAGGTGGTGAGCGCCTGCACGCCGCCGAGCTTCTGACGGCAGGCCGCCCGCGGTGCCGTCCGGGGCGATTGATCCGGATTCGCTCGAAAGCCCCGGATCTGCGTAACGCGGGATTCAGGCAGGAGGATTAGAACGGGGTCATGGATAACCTGGCCGCCACCGCCGTTCAGATGCTGGGCTCGTCCCAGAACCAGCAGATCGGCATCGCCGTCGCCAAGCAGCAGCTCGCGGCCGACAAGGCCGTCGCCGGGCTCGTCGCGGACAGCGCCCAGAGCGCGGCAAGCGCCAGTCCCCCGGCGCCCCCCGGACAGGGACTGAGCGTCGACCTGCGGGTTTGACCGGGTCCCCTGCCTCGCCGGCGCCGCGAACGAATTCCGCGCGCGCAAACGGCATGGTCTCCGGCCGGCGTTGAACCCCTGCCCTACCCGAATCCGTAGAGCCGGCGCGGGTTGTCGGCGAAGACCATCCGGCGCCGATCCGCGTCCGGCACCCAGTCGGCCATCAGGTCGAGGAGCGTCGCGGTCCGGGGCGGCCCGTCCCAGGCGGCCACGTGCGGCCAGTCCGAGCCCCAGAGACAGCGCTCGGGGGCGGCGTCGTTGAGGGCGCGGGCGAACGGGATCGTGTCGGCGTAGGGCGGACCGGTCACGGAATCCCGGAAGGCGCCCGACAGCTTCACCCAGTTGCCGTCGGCGACGAGGCCGAGCAGCGCCCGGAAGCCCGGATGGTCCACGCCGGCCGAGGTCGGCATATGGCCCATATGGTCGAAGACCAGCGGCACCGGCAGCCGCGACAGGCGGCCCGCGATGGGCGGCAGTTCACGGGCATCGAGCAGGAACTGGAGGTGCCAGCCCATCTCGCGGGCGAGCGCCCCGTAGGACTCGACCTGATCCAGCCCGACCCCGCCGCCGAACAGAACGTTGAGCCGCAGGCCGACCACTCCGGCCTCCTTGAGGGCGGCGAGTTCCCCGTCGGGCAGGCCGAGCGGGATCACCGCGATGCCGCGCAGACGCTCCCGGTTGGCCCGGAGCGTCTCCACCATCAGCCGGTTGTCGGTGCCGTGGACGCTGACCTGGACCAGCACGCCGTTGGCCATGCCGGTGGCGTCGAGCATCGCGAGATACCGGTCCGCCGGGGCGGCCGGGGGCGTGTAGCTGCGGTCGGCCACCAGCGGATAGGCCGGCGGCAGGCCGATCACGTGGGCATGGGTGTCGACCGCGCCGGCGGGCACCCGGTAGCGGGTGGGCCCGCCCGGATGCGGATCCGGGGCGGGGCAGTCTCGGATCTCCGGCATGGTCAGGTATCCGCGTGCAGGACCCGGCCGCGGGTCTCGGGCAGCGCGAAGGCCGCCAGGAAGAAGATCCCGTAGGCGATGGCCGCGAAGATCGCGATGGCCGAGGCGAGGCCGGCGCGCTCGGCGAGGAAGCCGACCAGCGCCGGGAACAGGGCGCCGACGCCCCGGCCGAAATTGTAGCAGAAGCCCTGCCCCGAGCCGCGCAGGCGGGTCGGGTAGAGCTCGGTCAGGAAGGCGCCCATGCCGGAGAAGTAGCCGGAGGCGAAGAACCCGAGGGGGAAGCCCAGCACCCAGAGCACGCTGTTGGAGAGCGGGATCTGCGTGTAGGCGACGATCACCGCGATGGCGCCCAGCGAGAAGATCAGGAACAGCGGCCGCCGCCCGAGCCGGTCGGCGAGCCAGGCGCCGACCAGGTAGCCGGTGAACGAGCCGATGATCAGCGCCGCGAGGTAGCCGGTGGAGGACACCACCGACAGGCCGCGCTCGGTGGTGAGGAAGCGCGGCACCCAGGTGGTGATCGCGTAATAGCCGCCCTGGCAGCCCGCCGCCGCCAGCGAGGCGAGCAGGGTGGTCTTGAGGATCGGCCCGGAGAAAATCTCCCAGATCTTCGGCCGGTCGCCGGTGGCGATGGCCCGGGCGCGGGTCTCGGCGGCGACCTGCGGCTCCTCGACGTAGCGGCGCAGGTAGAAGATCAGCAGGGCCGGCAGGGCGCCCACCGCGAACATCCAGCGCCAGGCGATCTCGGGGGGCAGCAGCGAGAAGGTCACCGCCTGCGACAGGACCGCCAGCCCCCAGCCGATGGCCCAGCCGGACTGGACGGAGCCGACCGCCCGGCCGCGATACTCGGCCCGGATGGTCTCGCCGATCAGCACGGCGCCGGCCGCCCACTCGCCGCCGAAGCCGAGGCCCAGGATCGCCCGGGCCACGAGGAGCTGCTCGAAATTCTGCACGAAGGCGCAGAGCAGGGAGAAGAAGGAGAACCACAGGATGGTGATCTGCAGGGTCAGAACCCGGCCGATCCGGTCGGCGATGAAGCCCGCGAGCCAGCCGCCCAGCGCCGAGGCCAGCAGCGTCACCGTGGCGGCGAGACCGGCCGTGCCGGCATCCACGTGCCACAGGGCCATGATCGTCCCGATCACCAGCGGGTAGATCATGAAGTCCATGCCGTCGAGGCACCAGCCGGCCGCGCAGGCCCAGAAGGTGTGCCGCTCCGGCGGGGTCATCGAACGATAGAAGGCGGTGAGGCTGGCGTCGCGGATCTCGACCACCTCCACGGCCGCGCGCCCCTGCCCGGTTGCTGAACTCATCACCGTCTCCCGCCGCCGGATACCAGTATCGGCGTCCCAGGCTGAGCTGTCCAACGATGCGGCGGGCCACGCAAGGAAAAGGCCGCCCGGAGGCGGCCTGTCCCAGTCTTTTCGCTGTCGATGACGCTCAGTAGCAGCGTTCGACCAGGACCCGGCGGTAGCCGTAGGGGGTCCAGCGCACCCGCGGGACGGTGTAGCAGCCGCCGCCGTAGCCGTAATCGTAGGCGGCCGGCGCGTAGTAGCCGCCGTAGCCGTAGCCCGGATAGCCGTAGCCATAGCCGCCGTAGAGGCTGCCGGCCGCGAGGCCGAGCCCGACGCCGAGACCCAGGCCGCCGAGGCCGTAGCCGTAGCCGCCGCGATAGCCGTAGCCGCCCCGCCAGCCGTATCCCCGACCGTAGAAGCCGCGGCCGTAGCCGAAGCCGCCCGGACGGAAGCCGGCGCCGCGGAAGCCGCCGCCGAAGCCGCCGTTGCGGAATCCCCCGAACCCGCCGCCGCGGAAGCCGCCGCCGCCGAAGCCGCCGCCGTGGAACCCGCCTCCGAAGCCGCCGCCATGGAAGCCGCCGCCGCCGAAGCCGCGTGCGTCCGCGCTGGCCGGCGCCAGAACCAGGGCACCCGCCGCCAGCAGGGCCGATCCGAGCACTGCACCCTTCATCACGTCATCTCCGTGGAAAAAATGCCCTCTGCGGCTAAGAACGTGCGAATCGGCAAAACGGTCCAGCCCCGCCCCGCGGCGCGGAGCCGCGAGATCCACGCGAGATCCCCTGACGCGTCCCGGTCGGGCCGAGACACGAAAATCGCCGCTTTCCAGAGCGAGACGCGCGCCGATCTAGCTTCGCCGTCCCCGACTCGCCGTCCCCGAGCTGCATGGAACGAATGATGATGTTGCGACCGGCTCACGCCCTGTTGATCGCGCTGCTCGCCCTCGCGGCCCCGGCCCGGGCGGCGACCCCGGCGGCGGCGGAACCGTGCCGGCCGGTGGAGGCGCAGGGCGAGACCTTCACGGTCTGCACCATCGACCTGCGGCGGCAGCGGCTGCGGCTGTTCTGGCTCTCGGACGACGGAAAGCCCTACGGCGCCCTCGGCACCCTCGCCGAGAAGCAGGGCGGCCGTCTCGCCTTCGCGATGAATGCCGGCATGTACGACAAGGACCAGGCGCCGGTGGGCCTCTACATCGAGGACGGCCACGAGCTGAAGCGCGCCTCCACGGCGGACGGGCCGGGCAATTTCCACCTCAAGCCCAACGGGATCTTCTGGGTGAAGGGCGAGCGCGCCGGAGTGGCCGACACCGCCCGCTATCTCCGCGCGAAGATGCGCCCGGATTTCGCCACCCAGTCCGGACCGATGCTGGTGATCGACGGCCAGATCCACCCGAAGATCGCCGCCGACGGGCCGAGCCAGAAGATCCGCAACGGCGTCGGCGTGCCCGGCGACGGGCACGTCGCGATCTTCGCCATCTCCGAGCGACCGGTGACCTTCGGGGCCTTCGCGCGGCTGTTCCGGGACGATCTCGGCTGCCGCAACGCCCTGTTCCTCGACGGCTCGGTATCGAGCCTCTACGCGCCGAATCTCGGCCGCGCCGACATTAGCCGCCCGCTCGGACCGCTGGTGGGGGCGTTGCCGCGCTGAGGGTGGCCTCAGCGCTGCCCGAGGCCGTATCCTTGAACAGGTCCTTGTACTCCCGCGGCTGCGAGCGCCAGTACTGCTTGGGCGCCCGGACGCGGGCTCCGAGTTCGGCGGCCGCGTGCCAGGGCCAGCGCGGATCGTACAGCATGGCGCGGGCCAGCGAGATCGCGTCCGCCCTGTCCTCCTGCAGGATCGTCTCCGCCTGCCGGGCTTCCGTGATCAGCCCCACCGCGATGGTGGTGAGCCCGGTCTCGGCCTTGATCCGCTCGGCATAGGGCACTTGGTAGCCCGGCCCGAGCTTGATCGCCTGTTTCGGCGAGACGCCGCCCGTCGAGACATGGAGCGCCGGCGAGCCCGCGCGCTTCAGCGCCTGGGCCAGCGCCACGGTCTCGTCGAGGTCCCAGCCGTCCTCGACCCAGTCGGTAGCCGAGACGCGCAGCCAGACCGGGCTGCCCGCCGGGACGACGTCGCGCACCGCGTCGTAGACCTCGAGGGGAAAGCGCATGCGGTTCTCGAGGCTGCCGCCGTAGGCGTCCGTCCGCTTGTTGGCGATCGGCGATAGGAACTGGTGCAGCAGGTAGCCGTGGGCGCCGTGCAACTCCACGGCCTCGATGCCGAGCCGGACGGCCCGCTTGGCGGTCGCAACGAACTCGTCGCGGACGCGCTTCAGGTCGGCGGCGTCGAGGGCGTGGGGTGGGACCTCGTCCTCCCCGTGCGCCACCGCCGAGGGCGCCTCGGTGCGCCAGCCGTAGGGATGCTCCGGCGGGATCTGCTGGCCGCCGGCCCAGGGCGCCGCGCTCGATGCCTTGCGGCCGGCATGGGCGATCTGGATGCAGATCGGGATCGGCGCGTATTCGCGCACCGCGTCGAGCACGCGGCCGAGCGCCCGCTCGCAGCCGTCGTTGTACAGGCCGAGGTCCCAGGCAGTGATCCGGGCTTCCGGCGAGACCGCGGTCGCCTCCAGGGTGAGCAGGCCCGCCCCCGACATGGCGAGCTGGCCCAGATGCATCATGTGCCAGTCGGTGGCTTCGCCGTCCCGGGCCGAATACTGGCACATCGGGGCGATCAGGATGCGGTTCTCGAGCGTGAGCGCGTCGAGAACCAGCGGTTCGAACAGGCGTGCAGTCATGGGTGGCTCCGGATGCGTCCGGTCAATCTGGCGCAGGACGGCCGCGCCGGCCAGCGCGCTGCGGCAGGTCAGCCCTGCGGCTGGGGGTTCGGGAACTCGCCGATGCGGCTGACCGTTTCTGACGCTGTCGCCACGACGCGAACCGCCTGAGGGGGCGAGATCGCCCGAGGTCCTGAATGATGATCACGAAACTTGCCGCCTCGCTCCTTCTGGCCGCCGGCTGCGCCGCCCTCGCGGCGCCGTCATATGCCCAGCCGGCCGCCTTCGGCGGACCCAAGATGCTCGTTCACGGCAATTATTGCGGTCCGGGCAACAACGCCCCGCTGCCGCCGATCGATGCCCTCGACGCCGCCTGCGCCCGCCACGATGCCTGCACGCCGAATGGCGGGCTGCCCTCGCAGGCCTGCAATCTCCGTCTGCAGCGGGAGGCCACGCTGATCTCCCGCGATCCGCGCCAGCCCCAGGACGTCCGCTCGATGGCCGGCCTCGTCGCGGCCAGCGCGACCCTGATCCCGACCGACCCGAACGCGCGGAGCGTGCCGGCATCGGTGTCGACGAATGCGACGCAGGACGCCTACGCGCCGGCGCTGGACCGATCGGCCCCCGCCGGCCTGGAGGATGACGCCGACGATTCGGACGCAGATTGACACCCTCCTGAGCGCCCGACGGTGACGGCGCGGCCGCCCGGCCGCGCCGTCGCTCGCCGCGGTCAGTCACGATCAGGCACGGTCCGCGGATGCTCCTTCCTGCGCCAGGAAGAACCGGACCATCTCGCCGCTGGCATCGGGCCCGCGCGGATCGGTGTAGGATCCGTCGGGACTTCCGCCCGACCAGGCGTGCCCGGCCCCGTGCAGAACCCACTGCTCCAGCACCGGCCGGCCGGTCGCGTCGCTGCGGACCGTCCGGGTATAGGCCATGCCCCCGGGGCTCGTGCCCCGGCTGACCGTCTCGTCCAGGCCCGGGGCCGGCACGGCCTGCGCCGCGACCCGATCGCCATTGACGGGATGCACGGTTCGGTCGCCGTCGCCGTGGAACACGATGGTCGGGACCGCCTGCCGATTCGGCCCCGGTGCCGACCCTTGCCCCTGCATGGCCGCGAAGGCGGAGGGCATGTCCCGGGCCGCCCCGCAGGCCAGCCCGGAATGGATGCCCACGGCCGCGAACAGGTCCGGATAGGTCGACGCCAGGATCGCCGCCGCGGCGCCGCCGGCCGAGAGCCCGGCCGCGTAGATCCGGCCCGGATCGGCCGAGAACTCCGCCACGACCGACCGGGCGATACCGGCGATCAGCGCCGGCTCGCCGCCCTCGCGGACTTGGTCGCCCGCCGCGTACCAGTTCCAGCAGCGCTGCAGGTTGGCCGACGGGGGCTGTTCCGGATAGGCGACCAGGAACGTCTGCTCCTCGGCCAGGGCGTTCATCCGCGTGCCGGCCGCGAAATCGTCGGGGTTCTGGGTGCAGCCGTGCAGCATCACGATGACGGGTAGGGCCTGACCCCGGTAGCCGCTCGGGACGTAGACCTTGTAGCCCCGGCTGCCGGCGGCCTCCGTGAAAACGCGATCCTCGAACCGCGCCCCGGGCGGGACTTCGGCGGCAGGGCGGCGGGCTGACGGGCCGGCATTCGGCAGCCGCTCGCGCAGGGCGCGCAACATCGCCGACAGGTCCGGGGCCGTCCCTGGTCGCGAACCGCCGCCTTGATCCGGCGCCGTCCAGGCACCGCCGGCTGCCGTCGGCGCCTCCATGTCGAGGGTCTGCTCGGCATGACCGGCGGTGCCGGGCCGGTCTGCCATCCCGCGTCGTGCCTCGGTCCATTGCGCGACGGCGGCCTCCTGGCCGCGGCGGAACCGCGCCATGGCGTCCTGCATCCGGGCGGTCCGGTCCGCTGCCCCGGTTCCGCGCCCGGTTCCTTGCCCCGTTCCCCTGCCCTTCGCCGTCGCGGATCCGAAGGCGTGCGGGTCGAATTGCGACATTCCGAACGCCGAGAGGTCGAGCTTCGACGGGTCAATCTTGGGGAAACGGAACATGGGGAGGATCCTCATACGGCGTGGTTCGGGTGGAGATTCCGCGCGACCGGGGCGCGGACGGTCAGGTGGTCCGGTCGGCCAGTGCCGCCTTGACGGCGGCGCTGGCCTGGAAGGCACCCAGGACCTCCACGGACGCGATCGCGGCCCGCGCCAGTTCGGGGGTGACGTCGGTGGCGATCGTGGCGAGGCCCAGGACCTGGATGTGCAGGGGGGAGCCGGCATCCCGGGCCGCTTCCAGGTCCGCGCGGGAGAAGTGCGAGAGCCCCAGCCGGAGCTGGCGCCGCGCCACCGACTGCCGGACCGCCTCCTCCTGCCGGTCCAGCTGATTGCGCACGGCCGTGCGGATGAAGTCGGCCCGGTTGGCGTAGAAGCCGTCGCGGACCATCAGGTCGACGCGCCCGAGATCGACGAAGCCGAGATTGACCGTGATCTTCTCGCTGTCCGGCACCTTCGGACGGAGGTCGCGCGCGGTGTCGGTCATCGTCGAAACATCTCCAGGCCATCCCGTTGGATGGTTCAGAGATGGTGATGGGCATCCGAAGCGCAATGGGCGTTGGCGTATTGAGACCGGCGGCAGCGCCGCGCACGCCGGTCATGCGGCCCGGGAACCTGCCCGGCAGCCCGCGCGCGCTCTCACCGGGGAGTGGTGGCGTCCCAGAGCGTGCCAGGGTCGCAGATTCCGTGCGGGATGGCGCAGGCTCGAGCGGTGCGGTGCCATCTGCCCCGCCCCCACCCGTCGCCTCTCCCCTGAGCGTGGGGGAGGCCGCACTTGCGTTCCCGGGGCAGTGGCGCCGGGCGGAAATCTGCGGATCACGCAGGCGCGCTGAGCGCGGCGGCCGCAGAGGGGCGACGGCGGGTCAGGGCGGCCGCATCCTGCATCGCGCCGTGACCCGGCGCCGCGCGGGGAGAGCCGCCTGGACTCGGCGCCTGTCCCGATCGCGGGACCGTCCGGCGCCTCAATCGGCGCCGATTCCCCGCCCCTTCAGGCTCTCGTCGATCTCGTCGAGGGCCGCGGCGTCGTCGATCGTCGCCGGCATCGTCCAGGGCTCGTGGTCGGCGATGCGCTTCATGGTGGCCCGCAGGATCTTGCCCGAGCGGGTCTTGGGCAGCCGCGGCACGGTGAGGGCCAGCTTGAACGCCGCCACGGGGCCGATCTCGTCGCGCACCTTGGCCACGAGTTCCCGCTCGATCGTCTCGGTCGGCCGGTCGACGCCGGCCTTGAGCACCACGAAGCCACAGGGGACTTCGCCCTTCAGGGCGTCCCGGATGCCGATGACCGCGCACTCGGCCACGTCCGGATGGCCCGCCAGCACCGCCTCCATGCCGCCGGTGGACAGGCGGTGCCCGGCGACGTTGATGATGTCGTCGGTGCGTCCCAGCACCGTGATGTAGCCGTCCGCGTCGATCACCCCGGCATCCGAGGTGTCGTAGTAGCCAGGGAACGTGAAAAGGTAGCTCGACCGCATGCGCGCGTCCGAGCCCCAGAGCGTCGGCAGGCAGCCGGGGGGCAGGGGCAGGCGGATCGCGATGGTGCCCATGGTCCCGGCCGGGACCGGTTTGCCGCCCTCGTCCAGCACCTCGACCCGGTAGCCCGGCATCGGCACGCAGGTGCTACCGTGCTTCACCGGCAGGAGGCCGAGACCCATCGGGTTGCCGGCGATCGGCCAGCCGGTCTCGGTCTGCCACCAATGGTCGATCACCGGCCGGTTCAGCACCCGCTCGGCCCAGGCGACCGAATCGGGATCGGCGCGCTCGCCCGCGAGGAACAGGCTGCGGAAGGCGGAGAGGTCGTAATCGGCGATCCGGGCGCCGGCGGAATCCTCCTTCTTGATGGCCCGCAGCGCCGTCGGCGCGGTGAACAGGCACACGACCCCGTACTCGGCGACGACCCGCCAGAATGCGCCGGCATCCGGCGTGCCCACCGGCTTGCCCTCGTACAGGACCGTGGTGCAGCCGTGCAGGAGCGGCGCGTAGACGATGTAGGAGTGCCCGACGACCCAGCCGATGTCGGAGGCGCAGAAATAGGTCTCGCCGGGCTGGACGCCGTAGAGGTTCGGCATCGACCACGCGAGGGCGACGAGGTAGCCGCCGGTATCGCGGACCACGCCCTTGGGCTTCCCGGTCGTCCCGGAGGTGTAGAGGATGTAGAGCGGGTCGGTGGCGGCGACCGGCACGCAGGCCGCCCGCTGCCCCGCCGCACGGGCGGCCGCCACGGTCTCGGCCCAGTCGCGGTCCCGCTCCGGCATGAGCGTCGCGGCGGCCTGCGGGCGCTGCAGGATCAGGCAGGCTTCCGGCTTGTGGCGCGAGGCCGCGATCGCCGCTCGAGAGC
>NZ_BACT01000225.1:0-24757 GCF_000333255.1 Methylobacterium sp. B1
ACGGAGAAGATCGCCCCCTCCCCGGCGGTGAGCGGCGAGGGCTCGCCCTGCTGCCACTTGTTGACGCCGACCACGATCTGCTCGCCGGCCTCGATGGCCGAGATCCGCCGGGCGTTCGATTCGACCAGCGCGCGCTTGAGCGCCCCGGTTTCCACCGCGGCGACGGCGCCGCCGATGCCGCCGATCCGCTCCAGCTCGGCCCGGGTCTGCGCCTTCAGCGCCTCGACCTTGGCCTCGATCACGTGGCTGCCGTCGAAGATGTCGTCGTATTCCAGCAGGTCGGTCTCGAAGGCCAGGATCTGCTGCATCCGCATGGACCATTGCTGGTCCCAGGGGCGCGGCAGGCCGAGGGCCTCGTTCCAGGCCGGCAGCTGCACCGCGCGGGCGCGGGCGCGCTTGGAGAGCGTCACCGCCAGCATCTCGATGAGGATGCGGTGGACGTTGTTCTCCGGCTGCTGCTCGGTGAGCCCGAGGGAGTTCACCTGTACGCCGTAGCGGAAGATGCGCTTCTTCGGGTCGTCGATGCCGTAGCGCTCCTGGGCGATCTCGTCCCAGAGTTCCGAGAACGCCCGCATCTTGCAGATCTCGGTGACGAACCGGAGCCCTGCATTCACGAAGAACGAGATCCGTCCGAAGACGTCGGAGAAACTCGCGGCGTCGAATTCGGGATCGTCCCGCACGGTGTCGAGCACCGCGATGGCGATGGCCAGCGCGTAGGACAGCTCCTGGACCGGCGTCGCCCCCGCCTCCTGCAGGTGGTAGGAGCAGACGTTCATCGGGTTCCACTTCGGCACGTTCTTGGTCGTGAACAGGATCACGTCCTTGGTGAGCCGGAGGGACGGTGCGGGCGGGAACACGTAGGTCCCGCGCGACAGGTACTCCTTGATGATGTCGTTCTGGGTCGTGCCCTGGAGGGCGGCGAGCGGCGCCCCCTGCTCCTCGGCCACCGCGAGGTAGAGCGCCAGCAGCCACGGGGCCGTGGCGTTGATGGTCATCGAGGTGTTCATCTGGGCGAGCGGGATGTCCTGGAACAGGGTCCGCATGTCGCCGAGATGCGCGATCGAGACGCCGACCTTGCCGACCTCGCCGCGGGAGAGTTCGTGGTCGGGGTCGTAGCCGGTCTGGGTCGGCAGGTCGAAGGCCACCGACAGGCCGGTCTGGCCCTTGGCGAGGTTGCCCCGATAGAGCTTGTTGGACTCCGCCGCGGTCGAGTGCCCCGCATAGGTGCGGATGATCCAGGGCTTGTCGCGGCTCGACTTGTCGCTCTTGGTCTCGGCGACGCTCGCGCCCATTCCTCGCCTCCGTGTCATCTTTGTATCCGCGCTGGGCGCGGCCTTGCGGACACCGTAGCGAAGGCTTGGGCACGCGTCATCCGGGACGGAAGTGCAAGACGGCTCCCGCGGGCCTCCGCGGCCCATGAAAAAACTTGCCCGCCGGAACAGCGGGATTTGAAGGCGGCGACGCGGGATCTCCCCGCAGGACCCTGTCCCATCCGGTCACGGATGGCATCCCGCGCCGATCCCGATCAGCATCGTCGCTGCTGGTATAAAGTCTACCTGAACTGTTCTTCGCAGGAGCGGCCTTTGGTCTGGCGCGAGAGAACGCGTCAGAACAATGACTTAGAGCTGGCGAGGCTTGCGGGGCGCCCGGGAGCAGCACAGGCCCGCGGTGGCGCCGCCGCGCAAGGTCTCGGGACCGGCGCCGTCATGGCGAGGGGCGAATAATACTTGGTCTGCCGGAAAGCCGATTTTGAATACGTGGCTGCCCGCCCTGTGCCGACGCCTTTTTCGTGTCGGAAACCATCGGGTTTCGACTTTCGGCCCACTTGGACGCCTCCGGCATCACCGCTATAGCGCGATGGAGAACCGCGGCCGTGAGAAACACGCGGGACGAGAGGAGAGCGAGATGGCGGCGAGCGCTGCGATCAGTCCGACGGGCGGGGAGGTCAAGGACCTCTACGAGATGGGTGAAATCCCGCCGCTGGGTCATGTGCCGGCCAAGATGTATGCCTGGGCGATCCGGCGCGAGCGGCACGGGCCGCCGGAACAGTCCCACCAGCTCGAAGTGCTGCCGGTCTGGGAGATCGGCGACGACGAGGTGCTGGTCTACGTCATGGCCGCGGGCGTGAACTACAACGGCGTCTGGGCCGGCCTCGGCGAGCCGATCTCGCCCTTCGACGTGCACAAGGGCGAGTACCACATCGCCGGCTCCGACGCCTCCGGCATCGTCTGGAAGGTCGGCGCCAAGGTGAAGCGCTGGAAGGTCGGCGACGAGGTCATCGTCCACTGCAACCAGGACGACGGCGACGACGAGGAGTGCAACGGCGGCGACCCGATGTTCTCACCGACCCAGCGGATCTGGGGCTACGAGACCGGGGACGGCTCCTTCGCGCAGTTCTGCCGGGTGCAGTCGCGCCAGCTGATGCACCGGCCGAAGCACCTCACCTGGGAGGAGGCGGCCTGCTACACGCTCACGCTGGCCACCGCCTACCGCATGCTGTTCGGCCACGCGCCGCACACGGTCCGGCCGGGCCAGAACGTGCTGATCTGGGGCGCCTCGGGCGGCCTGGGCGTGTTCGGCGTGCAGCTCTGCGCGGCGTCGGGCGCCAACGCCATCGCGGTGATCTCGGACGAGTCGAAGCGCGACTACGTGATGAGCCTCGGCGCCAAGGGCGTCATCAACCGCAAGGACTTCGACTGCTGGGGGCAGCTCCCGAAGGTGAACAGCCCCGAGTTCCACGCCTGGACCAAGGAGGCGCGGAAGTTCGGCAAGGCGATCTGGGACATCACCGGCAAGCAGGATGTCGACATCGTATTCGAGCATCCCGGCGAGGCGACCTTCCCGGTCTCGGCGCTGGTGGTGAAGCGCGGCGGCATGGTGGTGTTCTGCGCCGGCACGACCGGCTTCAACATCACCTTCGACGCCCGCTACGTCTGGATGCGGCAGAAGCGCATCCAGGGCTCGCACTTCGCCCACCTCAAGCAGGCTTCGGCGGCGAACCAGTTCGTGCTCGACCAGCGGATCGACCCGTGCATGAGCGAGGTCTTCCCCTGGGACAAGATCCCCCAGGCCCACACCAAGATGTGGAAGAACCAGCACCCGCCGGGCAACATGGCCTGCCTCGTCAACTCCCCGCGCGCCGGCCTGCGCACGGTCGAGGACGTGATCGAGGCCGGCCCGCTGAAGCGGTAAGGCACTCCGTCGGGCCGGCCCGCCGCTCTCGCGCGGGGCCGGCCCGATCGGCTAAGCTCGCGGCGTCCCGCGCCGATTCGGCGACCGGTTCGGTGTGCCGGGACGCGCGCGGATGACGGGCCCACGAGATCCTGACAGGACCCGGCCCCGATCCGAACCCGGGGTACGGCTGTGAACGACGACGAGGCCTACGTCTACGACGCGGCGACGGGCGAATGGCTCCCGCCCGGGTCCGCGGCCGCGCCCCCCGAGAAGGCGGCGGTCCGCGACGCGGCCGGCAACGCCCTCGCCGACGGCGATTCGGTCACGCTGATCAAGGATCTGAAGGTCAAGGGCGCGAACCAGACCCTCAAGCAGGGCACGGTCATCCGGTCGATCCGGCTCACGGACGATCCGCACGAGATCGATTGCCGCCACGACACCATCAAGGGCTTGGTCCTGCGCACCGAATTCGTGCGCAAGCGCTGAATGGACGGCCTTACCGGGTCGGTCGGCGGCTGCCGGTGCGGCCTGGATCCGGCGTCTGAACCGGACGCCCCGCTATCGCCCGCCCGGACGAATCGCGGCGACGCCGCATTCCTGGGCCGGCCTCCGGCTACCGGCGGCGCGTCTCATCCTGCGGCAGGTGGCGGCCATAGACTTCCTGTTTCTCCGCGCGCTCCTGGATCAGGTCGGCATAGGCCTGCCGCATCTCCGGAGAGACGCTGATGCTCTTGCCCTTGGCGGCCTTGCGCTTGGGCGCCTTCTTGAAGGTGGTGTTCGTGTCGCTCATGCCGGGCTCCGCGTCGAACCGTGACGGCATCGCATGGCCGGACGACCGATCCGGGAATCCGGCCGCCGCCCAGGACCGGACATCTGCCCTTTAGCGCATCGTCGCCCCGGACGCACGGTGGCCGGAGACGGATTGGTCTGGCCTGCCGCTGCGGCCTCTGCCAGGATCGCGACGACGGGGGTCGGGGGGCGGCGATGGATTCGGGTGATGCGTCGCGGTGTCGGCTCCCGGGCGCCTCGCGCGGCCGCTCCCGGCGCGTGACACCGCTCGCGATCCTGATCGCCCTCGGCCTTGGGCCGGTTCAGGCTCAGGACCGGCCGGTCCCGGCCCGCACCGCGCCGAGGCCGGCGCCCGTTGCCGGGGCTCCGGCCGATCCCGCCTTCGAGGCGGCGAAGGCGACCTTCGAGGCCCTGCCGGAGGCCGACCGCAAGGCGGTCCAGGACGCCCTGGTCTGGACCGGCGACTTCAACGCCGTGGTGTCGGGAGCCTTCGGGCGCCGGACCTTCGAGGCGCTCAACGCCTACGGCGCCCGGACCGGGGGAGGCGATCCCCTCGATCCCCACGGCCGGTCCGCGCTGCTGGCCGCCGGTGCCGCCGCGCGGAACGCGGCGCGCTTCCGCGTCGCGGTCGATTCCGGGAGCGGCGCCCTGCTGGGGGTGCCGGAGCGCCTGCTGGCGAAGCGCACCGCCCTCCCCGCCGGAACCCGCTGGCAGAGCCAGGACGGGCGCGTGACCCTGGAATCCCGCACCTTCCCGCCCGGGACCGAGACCCTGGATTCCCTCTTCGAGAAGGCCACCGCGCCGCTCCCCGGCCGCAAGGTGACCTACAAGCTGCGGCGGCCGGACACCGTGGTGGTCACCGCCGAGACCGGGCCGGGATTGTCCTATATCCGCTATGCGTCCGGTCCGGAGGGAGTCCGCGGCTTCCTGTTCGGCTATGACCGCACCCTCGCGCCGGAGGTCGGCCGGCTCGTCATCGCCGTGGCGAATGCCTTCGTGCCGTTTCCGGACCCCGCCGCAGCGCCGGCCGCGCAGATGCCGGCAAGCCCCGGGACGCCAGCGGGGACCACCCGCGCCGCCGGCAATCCGGTGCCCCAGCCGCAGGCCCCCGCGCCCCTGAGGCCGGCGAGCCTGTCGTCCGCTCCGGCTTCGGGCGCCGGCCTCGTGGTGGCGCCAGGACGTGTGCTGACCGCCGCCGCCGTGCTGGATGGGTGCGCACAGCCCCAGATCGGGTCGGCGCCGGCGCGTGTGCTCGCCACCGATCCGGCCGGCCTCGCACTTCTCGAGGTGCAAGGCGCCCCCGCCCCGTTCCGGCCCGCAATCCGGACCGAGTCCGTCGCCGGCGAGGACAACCTGATCGCCCTCGCGCCGAGTCCCGATGGGATCCTGGCCGCTCCCGGCGAGGCGCGCGGGGGCGATGTGATCGCGGCGCTCCAGCCGGGTTCCGGCGGCGCGCCGGTGTTCGACCGCGCGGGCAGGCTCGTCGGCCTCGTGGCCCGCTATCCCTCGGCGCCGCGCCGCGTCGCCGGGGTGGTCCCGCCCGCGCGCCTGCCGCTGGTGCCGGCGCGGGCGGTGGCCGCCTTCCTGGCCGCGCAAGGTCTTCCCGCGGCCGCACCGCGGCCGGAGAGCGGACCGGCCGCGGCCGCGCCGGCGGTGGTGGCGATCACCTGCCGCTAGCCGGCGCGCTGCCGGGACGGCCGCCGTGCCGGCTGACGGACCTGCGCCCGCCCGATGGCCTGAGCGGACGGAGCGTCGGCAGGCCGGCGCGCGTCCGTCCAGGCGGAGAGGGGCCGCCTTACAGCCGCCCGGTCGCCAGCAGGACGATCAGCACGATCAGGAGGATGCCGCCCAGGCCGAAGCCAGGTCCGCGATACGCACCGCCGCCGAGGAAGCCGCCGCCGCCGAAGGCCAGGATGATCAGGATGATGAGCAGAATGGTGACGAGGGACATCGGTCGCGTTCTCCGGACGGTCGCGCTGGTGCGAGCGTGACCGTTCAAACGCTGCGACATTCCGTTCCGTTCAACGCCAAGCTACGCTTTTATGCGGAAAAGTCCGGATGCGGTCCTCCGGCTCAGGCGTGCCAGTCCGGCAGGGGATCCTGTGGGGCGTCGAGCCAGCCCGGTACCGGCAGATTGCGCTCGGTGAGGAAGGCCGGGTTGAACAGCTTCGAGGCGTAACGGGCCGCCCCGTCGCACAGGATCGTCACGATGGTGTGGCCGGGCCCGAGTTCCCGGGCCAGCCGGATCGCCCCGGCGACGTTGATGCCCGATGAGCCGCCCAGCGACAGCCCCTCCTCCCGCATCAGCCCGAAGACGATGTCGAGGGCTTCGCGGTCCGGGATCCGGAAGGCGTGATCGGGGGTGAAGCCTTCGAGGTTCCGGGTGATGCGCCCCTGGCCGATCCCCTCGGTGATCGAACTGCCCTCGGCCTTCAGGGTCCCGGTCGTGTAATGCGCGTAGAGGGCCGAACCCTCCGGATCGGACAGCGCGATCCGCACTTGCGGGTTGCGGGCGCGCAGGGCCTCCGCGGTGCCGGCCAGCGTGCCGCCGGTCCCGGCCGCGCAGACGAAGCCGTCGACCCGGCCGCCGGTTTGCGCCCAGATTTCCGGGCCGGTGCCCTCCACATGGGCCTGCCGGTTGGCGACGTTGTCGAACTGGTCGGCGAAGAAGGCGCCCGCCGGCTCGGTGGCGGCGAGCTTTTCGGCCAGCCGCCGTGCGACATGGACATAATTGTTCGGATTGGCGAAGGGTACGGCCGGGACTTCCACCAGCCGGGCACCCGCGAGCCGCAGGGTCTGCTTCTTCTCCTCGGACTGCGTGACCGGGATGACGATCAGGGTCCGATAGCCGCGCACGGAAGCCACCAGGGCGAGGCCGATGCCGGTATTGCCGGCGGTGCCCTCCACGATGGTGCCGCCCGGCCGGATCAGGCCCTTCGCCTCCGCGTCCCGCACGATGGAGAGCGCCGCGCGGTCCTTCACCGACAGGCCGGGATTGAGGAATTCGGCCTTGCCGTAGATGTCGCAGCCGGTCGCCTCGGAGGCCCGGCGCAGGCGGATCAGCGGTGTCTGGCCGATGGCGGCCAGGACATCGGGTGCGGGTTCGCGACTCGGTACGGTCATGGTCGGGAGCCTAGGATGCTGCGTTGCCGCTGGCGAGCGTCACCCGAACACGTGGCCGCCGTTGATCCGCAGGCCCACCGGGTGCCCGGCCGCGTAGCGGACCCCGTCGAAATCCTCCACCGCGAGCACGCGCCCCTCGGCATCGACCACCTCGATCCGCTGACGCCCCTGCGTCCTGTACGAACTGCGCACGGTGCCGGAGAGATGCGCGGCCTCGGGCTCGGCGAGCTGCAACTGCCAGGGCCGGACGTAGAGCTTGACCGGACCGATGGTCCCGGCCGGCGCCGCAACCGGCGTCTCCCGGCCCCGGACCAGCACCCGGCCGCCCTCAGCGATGGCCTCCACCTCGACGGAATCGCCGAGGAACTTCATCACGGTGGCGGAGGCCGGGTTCTCCTGCACCTCGTCGGGGGTGCCCACCTGCTCCAGCCGCCCGCGGTCGAGCACCGCCACGCGGTCCGACAGCTCCAGGGCCTCGTCCTGGTCGTGGGTGACGAAGATCGTGGTCTGGCCGGTGCGGTCGTGGATCTCGCGCAGCCAGCGGCGCAGGTCCTTGCGGACCTGGGCATCCAGGGCGCCGAAGGGCTCGTCCAGCAGGAGGACCCGCGGCTCGACGGCGAGCGCCCGGGCGAGCGCCACCCGCTGGCGCTGGCCGCCGGAGAGCTGCGACGGGTAGCGGTCGCCGAAGCCCGAGAGCCGGATCAGGTCGAGGAGGTCGCCGACCCGGCGCTTGATCTCGGCCTTGGCCGGCCGGTCGGCCCGGCGGCGCGCGTTCAGGCCGTAGGCGATGTTGTCGGCCACGCTCATGTGCTTGAACAGGGCGTAGTGCTGGAACACGAAGCCCACCGCGCGCTCCTGCACGGCGAGCCCGGTCGCGTCGTCGTCCCCGAACAGGATGCGTCCTCTGTCCGGCGCGTCGAGGCCGGCGATGATCCGCAGCAGCGTCGTCTTGCCCGAGCCCGAGGGGCCCAGCAATCCGATCAGCTCGCCCGCCCGCACGTCGAGGGAGAGGTCGTGCAGCACCGCGGCCGTGTCGAAGGTCTTCGAGACGTTCTCGACCCGGATGGCCGTGGAGGGCCGGTCAGTGAGACCGGCCGCCCGCGAGCTCCCCCGCGAAGCGCCATTCGAGGACGGATTTGAGGACGAGGGTGATGAGGGCAAGGACGGCGAGGAGCGAAGCGACGGCGAATGCGGCGACGAAGTTGTACTCATTATAGAGGATCTCCACGTGGAGTGGGATGGTGTTGGTCAGGCCGCGGATGTGGCCCGACACCACCGACACCGCGCCGAATTCGCCCATCGCCCGGGCATTGCAGAGGAGCACGCTGTAGAGCAGGCCCCAGCGGATATTGGGCAGCGTCACCGTGCGGAACGCGTGCAGGCCCGAGGCGCCGAGCGTCAGCGCCGCCTCTTCCTCGGCGGTGCCCTGCTCCTGCATCAGCGGGATCAGCTCGCGGGCGACGAACGGGAAGGTCACGAACACTGTGGCGAGCACGATCCCCGGCAGCGCGAACAGGATCTGGATGCCGTGATCGATCAGCCAGGAGCCGAACAGGCCCTGCGAGCCGAACAGCAGCACGTAGATCATCCCCGAGACCACTGGCGAGACCGAGAACGGCAGGTCGATCAGGGTGATCAGCAGCGATTTGCCGGGGAACTCGAACTTGGCGATCGCCCAGGAGGCCGCCAGCCCGAACACCACGTTGAACGGCACCGCGATCGCCGCCACCGTGAGCGTCAGGCGGATCGCGCTCCAGGCGTCGGGCTCGCGGAACGCGTCCAGGAAGGCTCCGAGCCCCTTCGAGAAGGCCTGGATGAAGACCGCGAACAGCGGCAGAACAAGGAACAGCGCCAGGAACGCAACCGCGATCCCGATCAGGACCGTGCGGGTCGCGGCTCCCTCGGAGGCGACCGGACCCTGCTTGGTGGCCGGCACGAAGGCGGGCGAGAAGATCTCAGACATAGCCGAACCGCCTCCGTGACCAGGCCTGGATCAGGTTGATGGCCAGCAGCGTCAGGAACGAGATGCCGAGCATGATCGTGGCGATGGCCGCCGCGCCCCCGTAATCGAACTCGGAGAGCTTGATGACGATCAGCAGCGGCGCGATCTCCGACACGTAGGGCAAGTTGCCGGCGATGAAGATGATCGAGCCGTACTCGCCGACGCCCCGGGCGAAGGCCAGGGCGAAGCCGGTGAGCACGGCCGGAATCAGCGGCGGCAGCACGACCCTGGTCAGGGTGGCGAACCGCGTCGCCCCGAGGGTCGCGGAGGCCTCTTCGATCTCCTTGTCGATCTCCGCGATCAGCGGCTGGACGGTCCGCACGGCGAAGGGCAGGCCGATGAACACCATGGCGATGAAGATGCCCAACGGCGTGTAGGCCGCCTGGATGCCGAGGCGTGCGAGGGGCGCGCCGAGCAGCCCGTCCGGCGCGTAGAGCGAGGCGAGCGCGATACCGGCGACCGCGGTCGGCAGCGCGAAGGGCAGGTCGACCGCCGCGTCGACCAGCTTGCGGCCGGGGAAGCGGTAGCGGGTCAGAACCCAGGCCACGAGGAAGCCGAAGGTCGAGGCCACGAGGGCCGCGAGCGCCGAGACGCCGAAGCTGATCCGCAGGGCGCTCGCCACCCGCGGGTCGGTGGCGACGTCCCAGATGCCGGACAGGCCCAGCCCCGACGCCTTCACCACCAGCCCGGCGAGCGGCAGGAGCACGATCAGCCCAAGGCAGGTCAGGGTGTAGCCGAAGCTGATCCCGAAGCCCGGGATCACGCTCGGCCGACGGAATGTCCATCGGGGGCGGTGCGTCTCGACCATGATGCGCCCTTCAGCGGCCGGCCCGGCTCAGCCGATCGAACAGACCGCCGGCATCGAAGTTCCGCTTCTGGATCTCGTCCCAGGAGCCCTGGAGATCCTCGATCTTGAACAGCTTGATGTCGGGCAGCTGGGCGAGGTCGGCCTGGGCGGCCGCCTCCCGGCGGATCGGCCGGTAATGGTGCTTGGCGAAGATCGCCTGGGCGCGGTCGGTGTAGAGGAAGTCGAGATAGGCCTGCGCGGCCTTGGTGGTGCCCTTCCGCTCGGCGTTGACCGCCACGAGGGCAACCGGCGGCTCGGCGTAGATCGAGCTCGGCGGCGAGACGATGTCGAACTTGTCGGCCCCGAATTCCTGGAGCACGAGGTAGGCCTCGTTCTCCCAGGTGGGGAGCACGTCGCCGAGCCCGCGCTGGGCGAAGGTCACGGTCGAGCCGCGGGCGCCGGTGTCGAGCACCGGGACGTTCTTGTAGACCTGCCCGACGAAGGCGTCGGCCTTGGCGGCGTCCTTGTCGGTCCCGTAGGCGTAGCCCCAGGCGGCGAGGAAGTTCCAGCGCCCGCCGGCGGACGTCTTCGGGTTCGGGGTGATCACCTTGACGTCGGGCTTGATCAGGTCGGCCCAGTCCTTGATGCCCTTCGGGTTGCCCTTGCGGACGAGGAACACCACCGTCGAGGTGTAGGGCGTGGCGGTGTTGGGCAGCTTGCTGCGCCAATCCTCCGGGATCTTGTGCGTGAGCTTGGCGATCGCGTCGATGTCGGACGGGATGCCGAGGGTGACCACGTCGGCGTCGACGCCGTCGATCACCGTGCGCGCCTGCGCCCCCGACCCGCCATGCGAGGCCCGTATCGTGATCGCTTCGCCGGTCTTCGCCTTCCACTCCTCCGCGAAGGCGGCGTTGATCTCCCGATAGAGCTCGCGGGTCGGATCGTACGAGACGTTGAGGAGCGCGGTCTCGGCCGCGGCCGGCAGCACGCAGGCCCACAGGCCGGCACCCGCCAGCAGGGAGAACCCGATCGCCCGGGCCATCCGGCCGCGACCTGCAGCGTTCTTCATCACGTCCGATCCCCCGCCATGCGCGATTGCGATCCAGGGGACCTGCATCCCCAGAGGCCGGAAATCGTTCTTTTTACCGAACGAAGTCAAGCCTCGGACGCGGACACGCGGGATGGCATCGCTCGCTCAGGAACGGCGTCGTCGGCCGGAATGCAAGGCGGATCAGCGCAGTAGGCCGCCAGAACGCATGGATCTTCTCCGGATCTCCGCGACAGGAGAAGAATCGCAATGCCGGATCGGGTTTCTCAGAACGAACAATCTTATGTGCGCTGGCGCACTTGAGTGGGCCTCGGCCCGGGAGGCGTGAGGCGCGGGCGGTGCGGCGCGATTTTACCGCCCTGCCCCATCCGGATATCCGGCGATCGCGCCGGTGGCGGGCCGCGTCAGCGCTTCGGCTTGCTGAGCTGGGCGATCAGGGCCTTGAGGCGCTCGTCGACGGGGGCCGAGAGCGTATCGGTATAGAGCGTGCGCAGCGTCTGGCCGAGATGGCGGCGGACGCCGGGGGGGAGCGGCGCTGCGTCTGGAATCTGTTCGAGTTCGGAGGCGCGCTCCGGATGCGGCTTCGACATGATGGGGCGATCCTCGCACCTGCCAGCACGCAGCGTTGCAGGGCGTGGTTAAGGAGCCGTCACCGACGCCGGCGCATCGACGGGTCGTCCGATCCGGCGGCCTCTCGGAGGGGCGGTGTCGCAGGCCGGAACTGGGGCGGTGCAGGGCACGTTGCCCGCGCATCCCCCTGCCCGTTCCCCGGAGACGTCCCTTGCCTCGCTCGATTCCCCTGATGATGCTGGTGCTCCTCGGGGCGGTGACGGTCGGCACCCCGTGTCTCGCGCAGACCAAGCCGGGCGAGATCAAGGGGGTCGACGCGATGGGCGACAAATCCCGCAGCGCCCAGGACGGCTGGAGCCAGGCGCCGGTTCCCCGCGAGCAATCGGCCGCCAAGGATGCGCCGGACCCGGGCGGCCAATCGACCAAGGAAAACGCCAACCGCCCGGTTCCGCAGGCCAATCCCGGCGGCTCGTCCGCCACGGAGCCGCAGGCTCCCCTGGAGCACCGCACGGCGAGCCCCTCGGGAATGAATCCGGCGATCCCCAGCAAGTAAAGAAATCGTTTCTCGGCAGGATGATACCGGCTCGGACGAACGTGGTGCTTCGTCCGAGACACAGGGACTTGCTGTGTCACGCAACCGCACTTGCCTCGCGCGGGCTTTTTTGGGACACCCTGGAATTATACCAGATCGCTTTTCTGTGAGGCGGAGATGACTGTCCAGGTCTCAAGGCGTGGCCTGCTCAAGGGGGCCGGCGCCGGCCTCGCGGGCGGCTCGCTGGGTGCCCTCGGGTTCGGGGGACTCGAGCCCGCTATGGCCGCCGCGGTGCGGCCCTTCAAGCTCGCGCAGATGCGCGAGACCCGCAACACATGCCCGTATTGCTCGGTCGCGTGTGGCGTCATCCTGTACAGCCTGGGCGATCGCTCCAAGAACGCGCGCTCCTCGGTGATGCACATCGAGGGTGACCCCGATCATCCGATCAACCGCGGCACGCTCTGCCCCAAGGGCTCGGCGCTCCTGGACTTCGTGCACGCCGAGACCCGGACCAAGTACCCGCTCCATCGCGCCCCGGGCTCCTCGGAGTTCAAGCGCGTCTCCTGGGACTTCGCCCTCGACCGGATCGCGAAGCTCATGAAGGAGGACCGCGACAAGAACTTCGTGGCCAAGAACGGCGATCTCACGGTCAACCGCTGGACCACGACCGGATTCCTGGCGGCCTCGGCCACGACCAACGAGACGGCGTGGCTGACCTACAAGACCGTCCGAAGCATGGGGGCCCTGGTCTTCGACAATCAGGCCAGGGTTTGACACGGTCCGTCGGTCGCCAGTTTGGCGCCCTCCTTCGGACGCGGTGCGATGACCAACCTCTGGATGGACATCAAGCACGCGGACGTGATCACCGTGATGGGCGGCAATGCCGCCGAGGCTCACCCCTGCGGCTTCAAGTGGGTCGTCGAGGCGAAGGCCCATAACAACGCCAAGCTGATCGTCGTCGATCCGCGCTTCACCCGCACGGCGTCGGTGGCCGATCTCTACTGCCCGATCCGGCAGGGGACCGACATCGCGTTCCTGTCGGGCGTGGCCAAGTACCTGCTCGACAACGACAAGCTGCAGCACCGCTACGTCTCCGCCTACACCAACGCCGGGTACGTGGTCCGCGAGGGCTACGACTTCAGCGAGGGTCTGTTCGCGGGCTACGACGCGGACAAGCGCGACTACGACAAGACCACCTGGGACTACGAGATCGGTCCCGACGGCTACGCTGTGGTCGACGAGACGCTGCAGCACCCGCGCTGCGTCATGCAGCTGCTGAAGAAGCACGTGGCGCTCTACACGCCCGAGATGGTGGAGAAGATCTGCGGCTCGCCCAAGGAGACCTTCCTCAAGGTCTGCGAGCTGATCGCCACGACGGCCGCGCCCGACCGGGTGATGACGTCGCTCTACGCGCTCGGCTGGACGCACCATTCCAAGGGCTCGCAGAACATCCGCTCGATGTGCATCGTGCAGACGCTGCTGGGCAACATCGGCATGCTGGGCGGTGGCATGAACGCCCTGCGCGGCCACTCCAACATCCAGGGGCTGACCGATATCGGGCTGATGAGCAATCTCATCCCCGGCTATCTGAACATCCCCGTGGAGAAGGAGCCCGACTACGCGAGCTACATCGCCAAGCGGCAGTTCAAGCCGCTGCGCCCGGGGCAGACGAGCTACTGGCAGAACTACAACAAGTTCTTCGTCTCGTTCCAGAAGGCGATGTGGGGCGACAAGGCCCAGAAAGAGAACGACTGGGCCTACGACTACCTGCCCAAGCTCGACGTGCCGACCTACGACGTGCTGCGTGGGTTCGAGCTCGCCAAGCAGGGCAAGATGACCGGCTACGTCATCCAGGGCTTCAACCCCCTGCTGTCGTTCCCGAACCGCGCCAAGATGACGGAAGCCTTCTCCAAGATGAAATTCTTGGTGGTGATGGATCCGCTCAAGACCGAGACGGCGCGGTTCTGGGAGAACCACGGCGAGTACAACGACGTCGATCCGACCAAGATCCAGACCGAGGTGTTCGAACTGCCGACCACCCTGTTCGTGGAGGAGGAAGGCTCGCTGTCGAACTCCAGCCGGTGGCTGCAATGGCACTGGCAGGCCCAGGACGCGCCGGGTGAGTGCCGCTCCGACATCGAAATCATGTCGGAAATCTTCCTGCGCATCCGCGGAGCCTACAAGAAGGACGGCGGGGCCTTCTCCGACCCGATCGTCAATCTGAAGTGGGACTACGCGATCGCCGAGTCGCCGACGCCCACGGAGCTCGCCCGCGAGCTCAACGGCTACACGCTCGCGCCGACGCCGGATCTCAACGGGACCGTCATCCCGGCGGGCAAGCAGGTCGACGGCTTCGCCCAGCTCAAGGACGACGGCACCACGGCCTGCGGCTGCTGGATCTACTCGGGCTGCTACACCGAGAAGGGCAACATGATGGCCCGCCGGGACAACACCGATCCCGGCGATCGCGGCATCGCGCCCAACTGGGCCTTCGCGTGGCCGGCCAACCGGCGCGTGCTCTACAACCGCGCCTCGTGCGACCCCGAGGGTCGTCCGTGGTCGGAGAAGAAGAAGCTCATCGAGTGGAACGGCAAGCAGTGGATCGGCTTCGACGTGCCGGATTACGGCGTCACCGTCGCCCCCGATAAGGGCGTCGGTCCGTTCATCCTCAACCAGGAGGGCGTCGCCCGCCTGTGGACCCGCGGACTCATGCGCGACGGGCCGTTCCCGACGCACTACGAGCCCTTCGAGTCCCCGGTGCAGAACGTCGCCTTCCCGAAGATCAAGGGCGCGCCCGCGGCCCGCATCTTCAAGGACGACCTGGCCGATCTCGGCGATGCGAAGGACTTCCCCTACGCGGCGACGAGCTACCGCCTGACCGAGCACTTCCACGGCTGGACCAAGCACGCCCGGATCAACGCGATCCTCCAGCCGGAGGCCTTCGTGGAGATCTCGGAGGAACTCGCCAAGGAGAAGGGCATCGCCAAGGGCGGCTGGGTCCGCGTCTGGTCGAAGCGCGGCTCCCTGAAGGCGAAGGCCGTGGTGACGAAGCGCATCAAGCCGCTGATCTGCGACGGCAAGCCGGTCCACGTCGTCGGCATCCCGCAGCACTGGGGCTTCATGGGCCACACCAAGAAAGGATGGCACCCGAACTCGCTCACGCCGGTCGTGGGCGACGCGAACACCGAGACGCCGGAGTTCAAGGCTTGGCTCGTGAATATCGAGCCGACCACGCCTCCGTCCGATGCCGTCGCGTAAGGGGAGCTGAATCATGGCTGACTACAGCTCCCTCGACATCCGCCAGCGTTCCGCCTCCACGGAGACGCCGCCGGAGATCCGCCGCCAGGTGGAGGTCGCCAAGCTCATCGACGTGTCGAAGTGCATCGGCTGCAAGGCCTGCCAATCGGCCTGCGAGGAGTGGAACGACCTCCGCGACGATATCGGCGTCAACACGGGCACGTATCAGAATCCCCACGACCTCACCCCGAAGTCGTGGACCCTGATGCGGTTCACCGAGTACGAGAACCCCGAGACCCAGAACCTCGAATGGCTGATCCGCAAGGACGGCTGCATGCACTGCACCGAGCCGGGCTGCCTGAAGGCCTGCCCGTCCCCCGGCGCCATCGTGCAGTACTCCAACGGCATCGTCGACTTCATCGAGGAGAACTGCATCGGCTGCGGCTATTGCGTGAAGGGTTGCCCCTTCAACATCCCGCGCATCAGCCAGACCGACCACAAGGCGTACAAGTGCACCCTGTGCTCGGACCGGGTGGCGGTGGGTCAGGCTCCGGCCTGCGCCAAGGCCTGCCCGACCGGCTCGATCATGTTCGGCACCAAGCAGGCCATGATCGACCAGGCGCATGACCGCGTCGAGGATCTGAAGTCGCGCGGTTTCGCGCATGCCGGCCTCTACGACCCGGCCGGCGTCGGCGGCACGCACGTCATGTACGTGCTGCACCACGCCGACCAGCCGAGCCTCTACGCCGGTCTGCCGAACGACCCGAAGATCTCGCCGCTCGTCGCCTTCTGGAAGGGCGGAGCCAAGGTGTTCGGTCTCGCCGCCATGGGCTTCGCCGCGGTGGCGGGCTTCTTCCACTACGTGACGGCCGGCCCCAACGAGGTCGTGCCCGAAGAGGAGGAAGAGGCGGTCGAATACGACGAGGCCAAGCGCCGGGAGACCGGCGGCGACGAGGCCCGGCCGCACTGATCGGCATCCCGGGCTGCCAATGCAGCCCGGGAGACGCGACGCGCCCCCTCTCCCGTGCGGGAGAGGGTTGGGGTGAGGGTCGAGAAGGTTCAGGATCGAGCACGTCGTCGACGTGGGATCGGGTTGCGCCTTCTCCGGATCGTCCTCATCCCTCACCCTGTCCCTCTCCCGAACGGGAGAGGGGACCCGCGATCCCTTCGGAAACGGGCGGGATCGGATAACCGAAGACGGCGGGGCCCAGAGGCCCTATCCTGAATTTCAGAGCCCCCTCCGCCGAGGCGCAGGGCCGGCGCCGCATCAGGCGAGTGAAGGTCGATGACGATCCACCGCGACATCCGGGACGGCGATCCCCGCCCCCTGCACCACGCCAAGTCCGAGGCGACGGAGGTGCTGTACGTCCCGCGCTACACCGGCGTGCAGCGCGTGAACCACTGGATCACCGCGATCCTGTTCACGCTGCTGACCCTGTCGGGCCTGGCGATGTTCACGCCCTACCTGTTCTCGCTCACCGGCCTGTTCGGCGGCGGGCAGGCGACCCGGGCGATCCATCCCTGGTTCGGCGTGGCGCTGGCGGTCAGCTTCTTCTTCCTGTTCGTGCGGTTCTGGAAGCTCAACATCCCCAACAAGGACGATGTCGAGTGGACGAAGCATATCGGCGACGTGGTCACCAACCGTGAGGACCGGCTCCCGGAGCTCGGCAAGTACAATGCCGGACAGAAGGGTGTGTTCTGGGGGCAGACCGCGCTGATCGGCGTGATGTTCGTCACCGGGCTCGTGATCTGGAACACCTATTTCGGCGGCCTCACCTCCATCGAGACCCAGCGCTGGGCGCTCCTGGCCCACTCCCTCGCCGCGGTGATCGCCATCGCGATCATCGTGGTGCACATCTACGCCGGCATCTGGGTCCGCGGCACCGGCCGGGCGATGGTCCGCGGCACGGTCACGGGCGGCTGGGCCTACCGCCATCACCGCAAGTGGTTCCGTCAGATGGCCGGCGGCACGGGCCGCCGGGGTTCGGTGGACAAGCGCGGATCCTGAGCCTTGGCCCGTTTCTTCAAGCGGAAATCCGCGGCTCCGGCCGCGGACGAGACGCCGACCGCAGCACCCGCGACGAGCCCCCGCCGCCGGGATTTCAGCGAGCTGAAGCCCGATCCCGACAAGATCGGGATCTCCGGGTCGGTGCCCTTCGTCCGCCTGCCCGATCCCGCACGGCTGTTCGCCGACCGGTCCGCGCGCCTTCTCGAGGCGGCCCCCGGGCATCCGATGGAGGCCTATCTCCGGTTCGTCGCCGAGGTCGCCCGGGCTCAGGCCGTGATCCAGGCGGAGGGGCCGCCGGCATCGCTTCCAGAGGCCTCCGATCTGGCGCTGCGGAGCGAGCACGGCATGCCGCCCCTGTCGCGGCATAGCCTCGAGGCGGACCAGGGGTTCGACGACGGGCTCCTGGCGCTGCTCGCCGAACTCGACCTCACGACGGCGCCTGAGGCCTCGGTCGCGGCGCGCGACAGCCTGCGTGCGGCGTCCCGGGAGGATCGCCTCGATCTGGCCCTCCAGGTCTTCGAGGGTGCGCTGCCGGTGGACCGGATCGCCGAATGCGTGTTCGTCTCGGCGGCCCTGCAGGTCCGTCTTGCCGAGCAGGCTGCGCGGCTCGACACGAAGACCCTGAAGCCCGTGGCCGACGGGGTCTGCCCCTGCTGCGGCGGCGCGCCTGTGGCGAGCGTCATCGTCGCCTGGACCCCGGCCGACAAGGCGCGTTACCTGAGCTGCTCGCTCTGCGGCACGTATTGGAATCACGTCCGGATCCGCTGCACCGCCTGCGGCGACGGCGAGGGCGTCAGCTATTACGGCCTCGACGAGGTCTCGAAGGACGTCCAGGTCGAGACCTGCACGACCTGCCACAGCTACATCAAGCACCTGCACCAGCACCGGGCGCCGACCCTCGACCCGGTCGCGGACGACATCGCGTCCTATGGGCTCGATCTGAAGATCGCCGAGGAAAGATTTCGGCGCGCCGGACTGAACCTGCTGTTCGTGATCTAGCCGGACCCTGGCATCCGCTCCGGCGCGGTTTACGTCCCGGATCGCACCCCCGTGCGAACACACCCGCATCCACGGCCGCGGCGGCGGCCTGCAGAAAGCAGCGGCGCGGCCGGCTGGACGGCCCTTCGTGCAGGCTCGGCAACGCTCCACCGCTTCCGGATGGGGGCGGGTCGGAACCGCTCGTGATGCCGCAAAGCTCAGCCCGCCAAGGGGATGCGGCCGATCCTGCGCGAGCGGGTCGGACCGGCCGCGGTCCGATCAGCGATAGCCATACCGGCTCTTGGCGGCGGCGAGCAGGTGCAGGGCTTCGCCGGACTTGCCGGCCGCGCATTCCGCCGCGGCCTGGGCGAGGTCGGCGCCGAAGCGGTCGCCCACGGGCTTGTTGAGATTGCCGGTGGCCACGTCGCTGTCGACGATCGCCTTGGTCCGGGCGATCTCAGGGCCGCAGCCGCTGCCCGTCGGCAGGACGATCGGGGCCGGAATGACGGGCGAGGGCTCGGAGACCGCAGGCGCAGCGCGCTGCTGACAGGCGCCCAACGCCGCGACGGCGAGGGCGGCGAGGCTGAGACGCATCGATCGACGGGACGCGGGCACGGCTGTCATCCTGTTGGGGCGCACGGGCTGCGCCGCCGGGGTTGTGAGCCGAGCTTGGCAGTGGGTCAATCGCCCCGGCCGCAGGCCGATCGGGCGCGGCCGGCGGGCGTTCAGGGTCGAGACCGCGAAACAGGCTGTCTTCAGAAGAGGTTGGCGCGCGCTGCCGCCGACCGGGTCCGGCAGCGCGCTCCGAATCGTGACGGAGCCTACTTCGCTTTCTCGGAGATCGCCTTCAGGCCGGAATCGTAGATGCCCTGGATCGCGTCCTTGGCGACCGTGTCCGGCGCGCCCTTGGCGTTGAAGGTCCCGGTCCAGGTCACTTTTGAGCCGGATTCCGCGGGGGCGACCGAGAGCGTCGACTTGTAGTCCGAGACCGGCAGCGGGCTCTCCAGGATCGTGTAGGTGTAGCTCATCACCTTGTCGTCCCGGGAGACCTGCTCCTCCTTGATGGTGCCGCCGCCCTTCAGGCTGAGGGTGCGGACCTTCATGCCGTCCTTGTCGGACAGGACGCACTTCTCGATGGCGGGATGCCAGTCACCGATGCCGCAGAACTCGCCGATGGTCTGCCAGACCTTGGCCGGGGGCGCGGCGATGTCGGCCGAGCGCGTCACCTCGAGGGCGTAACCCGGCACGGTGGCCGCCGCGAGCGCCAGGGCGGCAAAAGGGAGGGAGCGGCAGAAAGCGAAGGGCATCTTGGGGGTGTCTCCGTCCGTCTGAAATCGCAGCATCGGCCGCGAGGGGCTCTGATGGCCGCGCAGGAGCTAGGCCGGCATCACGCTCTCGGCAATGGGTCGCGGCGGCCGCGCATGACGATCGTGCCTGGACGATGCCGTCCGAGGCCGGGCTACCAGCCGTCCATCCCGTCGGTCTCGGCCGGGTATCCGTAGACGGTTGCCGGCGCGTAGCCGGACCCGACGGGACGATAATACGCCGGCAGGGACCGGCGGCCCATCTGATCGTTGTCCGCCAGCAGATCGTCCGGCTGATAGGGGTTGCGGCGGCGGGCGACGCGCGTCCCCCGCTGGCCCCGATCCGCCATCGGGACGTCCGCGCCCTCGATCACGACCCGCGTCCGGCCGACGCCCTCGGCCTTGACGAGGTTGAACAGGGTCGCGGCGTTGCGCACCGACAGGCGCACGCAGCCATGCGAGGCCGCACGCCCCAGGCTGCGGACATGATTGGTGCCGTGAATGGCGTGGCCCTGGGTGGTGAAGAACATCGCGAAGGGCATGGGGGCGTCGTCCCACTCCTTCGAGAAATGCGTCCGCTCCATCCGGAAGGGCCGGTAGGAGCCGGACGGGGTGTCGTAGCTCGCGACGCCGGTGGAAACGGGCCAGGAATAACGCGGCTGGCCGTTGACCGAGACCTCCATGCGCTGGGTGGTCTTGTCGACGTTCACGACCACATCCGCGCGGGCTGCGCCTGGGGTCGCGCTCCACAGGAGCAGGCCGGACAGGACCGAGATCAGACCGATACGCATGGACGACTCCGGCGTGAACAACCGCGGCGGTTTGCCGTCACGCTAAGCCGTTGGCAACGCCGAGGTTCCGGCCGGCTCCGGCCCTGCGTAGTCACGCTTTGCCGAGGCCGTCACGGCGCCGCCATGTGGCCGGCGCTGCGGCGGATCGCGGCCTCCGCCTCTTCGGCGATCCGCCGCACCACGTCGCCGGCCCCCGGCAGATCCTCGATCAGCCCGACGGCCTCCCCGACCGTGACGTTGGCGACATCGTAATCGCCCGCCGCGTCGGCCTCCTCCACGTCCCGTCGCCGCTCGGCGGCGGCCGCGTGAAGCGCGTCCTCGCGGCCGTGCCAAGTGTCGATGAAGGCGTTGCGCAGGAGCCGGCCGGTATAGGATGCCGGCCAGGGCCGCTGCCGGGCGATGTCGTAGACCCGCGTGCGCACCGTGTCGTCGCCGGTCGCGGCGAGCACCCGCTGCTTCGCGGCCGGGTGGATCAGGGCTTCCCGGGTCGCCCAGAACCGCGTGCCCACGAGCACGCCGTCGGCCCCGAGGGCCAGGGCCGCGGCGAGACCGCGGCCATCGGCGATGCCGCCCGCCGCCAGCAGCAGGGTCTCCGGGTGCTCCCGGGCGATCAGATCGGCGACGACGGGCACGAAGGCCATCGTCCCGCGCGCGGCGAGCCCGTGGCCGCCAGCCTCCGTCCCCTGGGCGACCACGACGGCCGCACCGACCTCCAGGGCGCGCCGGGCATGCGCGAGGGTGTGAACCTGGCAGATCAGGGGCACGCCGGCCGCCCGGATCCGCGCGGCGAAGGAGGCGGGATCGGCGAAGGAGAGCATCAGGGCGGCGGGGGCGCGGGCGAGCGCCGCGTCGAGGAGCGACGGGTCCCGGGCCATGGACCACGTGATGAAGCCGCAGCCGACCCGTTGGTTGCCGGCGGCGGCGAACTCCCGCTGGAGCCGGTCGTGATCGCCGTAGCCGCCGCCGATCAGCCCGAGTCCGCCGGCCGCGCTCACGGCCGCAGCCAGGGCCCCGCCCGATGCCGGGTCCATGGGGGCCAGCACGACCGGATGGCGCAGCCCGAAGGCCTCGGTGAGTCGTGTCCTCAGAGCCATGGTCCCTCCCCGCTTCGCATCCGGCTCGACCCTCGGTCGCGCACGCGGCGCCGCCGACGGGATCTCAGGCTTATCGACCCGCTTGACGCAGAAAAAATGATTCCTTCAGAAGGATGTCATCGCGAAAGCAGATGGCATGAACAGCACCGACCTGATGTTCTTCGCCGCCGTCGCCGAGACCGGCGGCATCGGGCGCGCGGCGGCCCGGCTCAACACCGTGCAGTCGAACGTCACCGGGCGGATCCGGGCGCTGGAGCAGGCCCTTCAGGTGCCGCTCTTCCACCGCGGCAGCCGTGGGGTGACGCTGACCCGGGCCGGAGAGCGGCTCCTGCCCTACGCGATCCAGGTCGGGCGGCTGCTGTCGGAGGCGCGGCATGCGCTGCTCTCCGAGGGCGAGCCGCGCGGACCGCTGCGGATCGGCGCCATGGAGACGACCGCGGCCCTGCGCCTGCCCGGTCCGCTCGCCGCCTTCGCCGCCCGCCACCCGGAGGTGGACATCGAGCTGGAGACCGGCCCGACGCAGCAGCTGATCGCCCGGGTTCTCGACAGGGTCCTCGAAGGGGCTTTCGTCGCCGGTCCGGTCATTCAGGCCGACCTCGTCGCGATCCCGGTGCTCACGGAGGACCTGGTGCTGGTGGCGCATCCGGCCGTCGGCGACCCGGCGGCGCTGCTCGACCGGCTGGGCCGCGCGCGGGAGGCGAAGGTGCTCGTGTTCCGGGCCGGCTGCACGTACCGGAGGCGCCTGGAGGACTTTCTGGCCCGGCAGGGCCTCGTGCATGTCCGCCGCATGGAATTCGGGACCCTCGACGGCATCCTCGGCTGCGTGGCCGCCGGATTGGGCGTGACGTTGATCCCGCGCGTCGTCGCGGAGCCCGCCCGCCGCGCCGGGCGCGTATCGGTCCATCCGCTTCCGGATGGCGACGGACATGCCCAGACCCTGCTGGTCCACCGCAGGGACAGCCAGCCGAGCGCGGCGTTCATGCGGTTTGCCGAGCAGATCCGCGCGGCCTTCCCGGCCTGACGGCACGGACCATGCCTCACCGACCGCCGGTTGACAGTGGCCCGAGCCCGGGGGCCTCCTTCGGCCACAGACGGTTCGGAGTTCCCATGGCCCTCGACCCCACCCTCGCCGCCGAGATCGAAGCGTCCGTGGCGGAGGGCTTTGCCGATCAGGTCGCCCACACGCAGGCTCTGGTCCGGTTCGCCTCCCTGCGGGGCGCGGAGCATGCCTGCCAGGATTACGTCTTCGCGCAATTCCGCGCCCGGGGCTACGCGACCGAGCGCTTCGCCATGGACCGCCCCGCCATCGCGGCGCATCCGGGGGGCTCCAAGATCGATGACGCCCTCCATTCGGACGCGCCGATCGTCGTCTGCCACCACCGCCCGAACACCGAGACCGGGCGCTCGCTGATCCTGCAGGCGCATGTCGACGTGGTGCCGACCGGCCCGCTCGATCTCTGGACCCATCGGCCCTTCGACCCGGTAGTCGAGGGCGACTGGCTATACGGCCGCGGGGCCGGCGACATGAAGGCGGGACACGCCGCGAACCTGTTCGCCCTCGACGCCCTGGCCCGCCTCGGCCTGCAGCCGGCGGCCTCCGTGACGGTGCAGTCGGTGGTCGAGGAGGAATCGACCGGCAACGGCGCGCTGATGACCCATCTGCGCGGCTACCGGGCCGACGCCGTGCTGATCCCCGAGCCCGAGGACGAGAAGCTCGTGCGCGCCAATACCGGCGTGCTCTGGTTCGCCGTGGAGGTCCGGGGCGTGCCGGTCCACGTCCGCGAGATGGGGGCGGGCGCCAACGCCATCGACGCCACCTACCGGGTGATCGGCGCGCTCCGGGAGGTCGAGGCCCGCTGGAACGCCGAGACGAGCGCGCACCCGCATTTTGAGAACGAGGACCACCCGATCAATCTCAATATCGGCAAGATCGAGGGCGGCGACTGGGCCTCCTCGGTCCCGGCCTGGTGCCGGATCCACTGCCGCATCGCGCTCTATCCGGGCGTGACCGCCGCCCAGGCCGCCGCCGAGATCGAGGCGGCGGTGTCGCGCTTCGCCCGTAGCGACCCGTTCCTGGCCAACAATCCGCCGCGCGTGGTCTTCAACGGCTTCTTCGTCGAGGGCTACGTGCTGGAGGCAGGCTCCGAGGCCGAGGCCGTGCTCGGCCGCGCCCACGCGCGGGCGATCGGTTCGCCGCTGCAGAGCTTCACGTCGCCCTCCTACCTCGATACCCGCGTGCACGCCCTCTACGACCGGGTCCCGGCGCTCTGCTACGGCCCGACCGCCCAGAACATCCACGGCTTCGACGAGCGGGTGAGCTTGGCCTCCGTGCAACGCTGCACCACCGCCATGGCGCTGTTCGTGGCCGAGTGGTGCGGGACCGAGCGCAAGGCCGCCTGAGGTCGGCAGGCCGGGGTCGGGGGCGGGTTCCCTCCCCCCGCAGGGGAGAGGGCTTGGTGCGCGTGCTTTCTTCGCAGCGCGACGCGCGCTGACCGGACAGCCCCGGCTCAGGGGATCAGCCGGTCCGCCCGGAGCCGGCCGAACAGGTCGAAGAACGCGTCGTCCGTGGGCTGGTAGGCCGTGAAGCCGAGGCGCCGGCTCTTGCTCATGTCGGTGACGACCTCGATCGGCCGGCCGAGATCGGCATCCGTGTGCCAGGGGGAGGCCAGCTTCTCGAGGTTCGGCTCGGCGAGCCCATGCCGCGCGGCGATCTCCGCCCAGGCCGGCCCGTCCTGCGCCATCCGGGGCTCGAGCGGCCGGTGCGTGCCGTCGAAGGGCACCGCCTCGATCCCGAACCAGTCGGCGATCCGGCCCCACATCCAGCTCCAGCGGAAGACGTCGCCGTTGACGACGTTGAAGGCTTCGTTCGCCGCCTTCGGCTCCGTGGAGGCCCAGAGCAGCTGGCGGGCGAGCAACCGCGCGTCGGTCATGTCGGTGAGCCCGTTCCACTGTACGGCCGAGCCCGGGAACACGAACGGCCGCCCCAGCTCCCGGCACAGGGTGGCGTAGCAGGCGAGCGTCGTGCCCATGTTCATGGCGTTGCCCACCGCCTTGCCGATGATCGTGTGCGGGCGGTGGACGCTCCAGGTGAAGCCGTCGCGCGCGGCGGCCGCGAAGACCGCGTCCTCCTGGGCGTAATAGAAGTTCTCGATATCGAGCCGGCCCTGGTCCTCGCGGAACGGCGTCTGCGGCAGGCGGCCTTTGCCGTAGGCCTCGAACGGGCCGAGATAGTGCTTCAGCCCCGTCACCAGGGCGACGTGGCGGACGCTGCCCTTCGGGCGCAGGGCCTCGAGCAGGTTCTCGATCATGGCCCGGTGATG
>NZ_BACT01000224.1:0-17830 GCF_000333255.1 Methylobacterium sp. B1
ATGATCGCGTCCCGATCCGGATCGGCTGGGTGATGGCGATCTGGATGCCGGCCACGAGGTTCGACAGGACCGGCTGCATGGCCAGCCCGAGGACGAGGCCCGCCGCGCCCGCCGAGGCCAACAGGCTGACCCCGTACTGGCGCACCGGCTCGAAGGTCATCAGCGCCACCGAGAGGGTGATCAGCGCCACCAGCGTCACGCCGGCCCGCTCCAGGATGCGCATCTGGGTGAAGTGCTTGCGCGCCAGCAGGTTGTCCTCGGCGTCGAGCTTGAACCGTCGGAGGTAGATGACAGTGGCGATGTGGAGCGCGGTGGCGCAGCACCAGCCGGTCAGCGTCACGAAGGCCACCAGCAGGATCTGGTTGAGGGCGATCCGCACCTCCCAGGACAGATGCACCGTGGTCGAGGCGAGGCTGATCGCCACCACGATCAGGCCGAGGCGGCTCGGCCCGCGGGTGCGCGAGACCAGCGAGCGCCAGAACAGGCTCTTGCCCGAGACCGCCCGCTTCATCGCCCGGTAGACGACCCCGTGCAGGGGCATCACCACGGCGCAGCAGGCGACGATGAGGATCAGGCTCTCGGCCCACCACGGCAGGTAGGCCAGCGCGCGGGCTGCGGAGCCGGCGAGCGCGTCGAGGTCCGGCATCGGGCATCGCTCCACGGGTTCCGAACGGGACCTGTGGGAATGGACGGGCGATTACGGGGGTTCCGCGACGCACCATGTGCCCGCTGCAACGCAGCGGCCCGGCCCGGCGGGTTGCGCCGTCGCGTCCGAGGCGGGTCCGGACGAGGGCTTCAGCACCGACGTCCTTGCGAGCGCAGCGAAGCCATCCAGGGCAGCGCCACGCGCACCGATGGCGCGCTGCCCCGGGTCGCTTCGCTGCGCTCGCGATGACCGGAGCGCAGTGCTCGAACGCCGCTCGCCCTACTTCGCCGTCCCGACCGTCACGCTGCCCGAGGCGGTCCGGCCGAACCGGGCGGGCCGGTACATGTCCTCCACGGTGGCGCCCGGATGGACGTAGGTCCCGGGGGAGACCGCCCGCACCGTGTAGGCCACCGTGAAGAAGGCCGATTGGCTCGGGTCACGGTCGTAGGCCGCCACGAACCGGTCGTCCCGGAACTCGGTGTGGACCGGCTGCACGTCCGACTTGGCGAAGGCGAGCCCCTGGAGTGCGTCGGCGTCCAGCAGCTTCGGATTGTCGATCTCCAGCCCCGCCGGCAGCGGATCGACCAGCAGGAGCCGCGCCGCCTCCGCCTTGGCCTCCGTGACCTTGAGCACCACCACGAGCCGGTCGTTCTGGCGCAGGCCGCTCGCCGGGTCGACGGTGCTGCCGTCGAGGCGGCGGAAGCTGCGCTCGATCGTGTAGCCCTGCTGCGCCGCCGGCTCCGGTACCAGGGGGCTGCCGTTGACGGTCACGGCCACCTGCACAGGCGCGCGGCCGGTATTGGTGAGCTGAACGCCCCGGTCGGCCAGGGCCGCCTCCCGGTAGACCCGGGACAGCATTCCGGTCTGCGGGGCGCCGTCCACGGTGAACGAGAGGGCGCCTGCCTCGTTCGACAGGCTCTCGGCGGCGAGCACCATCCAGGCATTCTCCTGCGTGCTCGTCGAGCGCTCGGCCTGCTGCTCCTCGCCGAGCACGGAAGCGGCGGGGCCCAACGCCCCCTGCGCCAGCCCGCTCTCGGCGGCGAGCGTGATCAGCCCGGCCCCGTCGCGCAGGCGGGAGCCGTAATCGGCGCGATAGACTCCCTTGTCGCGGTCGGCGCGCAGCAGGGTGAGCGCCGAGTCCATCGTCTTGGCGGCCCGTCCGCGGTCGCCCAGCAGAGCCAGGGCGGCGGCGAGTTGCGCCCGCCCGAGGGCGGAGGAGAAGTCGCCGATCTTGGTGTCGGCGAGGTAGCGCAGGTCGCCCATCACCGGCCGGCCGTTCCGGGCAAGCACGTAGGCCGCGTAGGCGAGGTCGGCGCCGCCGTTGCGCACCTCGATGGCGTTGGCCACGGCGTTGCGCAGGTAGTCCAACGCCTGGGCGAAGGCCTTCTGCGGCACCGCGAAGTTGCGCTCGCGGGCGCGGGTGAGGAAGTCGGTCACGTAGGCGTCGAGCCAGAGGTCGCTCGATCCCTGCGCCGACCAGAGGCCGAAATCGCCGCTCGAATCTTGGCGGGCGAGCAGGCGCTCGATCGATTCGCGCACCCGATCGTCGGCGCCGTTGTCGAGGGCGAGCTTCTCCAGGGCCGCGAGCTTGTTGACGTAGAGCAGCGGCATCGCCCGGCTCACCACCTGCTCGGAGCAGCCGTAGGGGTAGCGGTCGAGCGCCCGGAGCAGCGCCGCCACATCGACCCCCGGCAGGGGTGTGGCCGAGAGCGAAACGCTGCCGGTCCCCGGCTGCAGGTCGGCGAGGAGGTCCGATGTCAGCGTCAGCCCCGCCCCGGGGGCGAGGCTGCGCACCGAGCGGCGCAGCAGCGCGCCGGTCCCCGGCGAGATCCCCAGGGCGAAGCTCTGGTTCAGGGTGGACGAGAGCCCGGGCCCCGACAAAGCGAGGTCGAGGCGGGCCGTGCCCGGTCCTGCGGCCGTGAGCGGGATCGCGAACTGGCCCTTGGCGCCGGCCTCCAGCCGCAGCGTCTGGCGCAGCGCGCTGGCGCCGACCACGACCGGTCCGGTCGGGCTCAGGTCGACCGTGTACTCGCCCCCCTGCCCCTCGACGTTGTCGAGGGCCACGAACAGGCGCGAGCGGTCGCCGGTGTCGAGGAAGCGCGGTAGCGTGGCGCTGAGCACGACCGGATCGCGGATGATCACGTCGGCCTGGGCCTGCCCGACCCGGTCGCCGCTCCAGGCGGTGACCATGACGCGGCCGGTGCCGTTGAAGGCCGGGATCGGGAAGGTGACGCTGGCCGCGCCGTCCGGCCCCACGGTCACGACGCCGGAATAGAGCGCCAGCGGCGCCTGGGTCGGCGGGGAATCGGCGAGCTCGCCGCCGCCCGCGTCGCCGCCGGAGCGGATCGCACCGGCCGAGCCCTGCATGCCGTCGATCAGGTAACCGTAGAGATCGCGGACCTCCGGCCCGAGCGCCTTCTGGCCGAGGAAGTACTGGGTCGGATCCGGCGCCGCGTAGCGGGTCAGGTTGAGGATGCCGACATCGACGAGGGCCACGGTGATCCGCGCCGGCGCGCCGGATTTCAGGCCCGTGAGCTGGACCGGTAGGGTCAGGTCCTGGCGCGGGCGCGCCCGCTCCGGCGCCTTCAGGGCGACCCCGAGGCTGCGCCGCTCCCGGTCCACCGAGAACCACGCCAGACCCAGCGCCCGGCCCGGAAGGCGCTTGGCCGCCTGGTCGAGGGGCCGGTAGGCGGTGGCCACCAGGTAGGCGCCGGCGCCCCACTCGGCCTTCACCGGGATGCTGACCGTGGTGCCGCCCTCCGGCACGCTGACCTCCAGGGTCTGGTGCACGCGGTCGCTGACGACCATCAGGCTGGCTTGACCCTTGAACGTCGGGCTGAGCTTGGCCCGCAGCGTGTCGCCGGCCGCGTAGGCGGCCTTGTCGAGGGTCAGGTCGAGGAGGTCGGGCGCCTCCGCGGTCTCGGAGCCGCCCCAGCCCACCTCGAAGCCGAGGCTCGCGGTCGCCTCGGGGGCACCCGCGGTCGAGACCTCGAGACGGTAGCGGCCGAGGCCGACCGGCGCCTCGATCCGGCTCGGACCGGCGGCCGTGAGGTCGACGGTGCCGCTGGCGACGCGCCGGGCGGACTTGACCGCCTCGAACGACCAGCGCCCGTCCGCCCGGTACCACTGGTAGGAGGAATCGATCCGCGACAGGGTCCAGCTCACGCCCGGCCGGGAGAGGAGCGCCCCGTCGGGCCGCGCGAACACCACGTCGAAGCCCGCGACCCCGCCCTCCTTCAGGTCGGTGAAGCCCTTGCGCAGGGCGAGGACCGGGCCGGCCGGGAGGATCGGCAGGGTCAGGCTGCGCGACAGGGCCCGGCCGCCGGGCTCGCCGACCGCCAGCGTGATCTTCGCCTCCAGAGCCCGTGGCGCCGCGACCTGGGGCACCGGCACCGTGACGGTGGCGCCGCCCTGCGCGTTCGTGGTGGCGTGGTCCTGCAGTTCCTGCGTCGCCGGCTCCACGGCCTCGTCGTCGAGACCGATGGCGTAGGCCTCGAGCCCCTTGATGCCGCTGGTGGCGGCCGCCTGCACGGTCACGCTGCCCGACACGTCGAGGTCCGCCCCCGGGGCGCCGTAGAGGTAGCGGGCGGCGACGTCGACCTGCGCGGCCTCGCCCCGGTTCAGGGCCGCCTGCCGGGCCTTGAGGGTCACCTCCAGCCGCTCGGGGACGTAATCCTCCACGAGGAAGCTGGTCTCGCCGATCGCGGGCGCCTTCGGGTCCGTGTAGGCCGAGACCCGCCACGTCCCGTGCATCGCCCCCGACAGGAGCGGCAGCGGCAGGGCGCGGCCGCCGAGCCCCTGGTCGGGCACCGAGACGCGCCGGTACTCGACGCCGTCCGGCCGCTTGACCACCAGGGTCAGCGGCAGGTCCGGCACGGCGGAGCCGCGGGGATCGCGCAGCAGGGCGGTGAGCTGGACGGTCTCCCCCGTCCGGTAGACCCCGCGCTCCGGGAACAGGTAGGCGTCGAGGCCGCCGGTCTCGGGCCGCCCCTTCACGCCGCGGTCGGTGAGGTCGAAGGCGCCGAGGTTGAGGTCGAGGAAGCCGTAATCGCCGCCCGCCTGGGCGACCACGAGGCTCGGCGCCAGGCCGCCCTCCCCGCGGGCGAGACCCGGATCGAAGGCGACATGCCCCTGCGAATCCGTGGTCCGCGTGCCCAGCACCTCGTTGTTGCGGGCGATCAGCCGGATCTCGGCGCCCGCCATCACCTGCGCGGAGGCCAGCGAGCGCAGGACCACGGTGACCCCGTCCCGGCCCTTGGTGGCGGTGAGTCCCAGGTCGGAGACCACGAACCACTGGGTCGCCTGCGTATCGTATTCCTCGTCGGAGGCGGCCGTGCCCGAGGGGCGGGCCAGCATCACGTAGAGGCCGGGCTCCAGCTTGCCCACGGCCTGCAGCACCGGGAAGGCGGTGACGGCCTCCTGATTGATCTCGGCCTTGGCGGTGTCGAGGGTGCCCTTCCAGACGCGCTGGCCCTTCTCGGAGGCGATCGTCCGGGCGGTGGATCCGCTGAGCTGGCCCAGGAAGTCCTCCGACCGCAGGGTCGGCAGCAGGCTGCGGTCGCCGATGCGCAGCACCTCGACGTCGAGCTTCGGCGCGTTCACCGAGACCAGGGGCACGCCCGCCTGCCCCGTGCGCGGCAGGACGTAGTTGCGCCCGGTGAAGCGCACCTGCGGGGCGCGGTCGCGGACGTAGATCTCGTAATCGGCGGCCTTGAGCAGGCTCTCGCCGACGGCCGACGGCAGGCCGGGGCGGACCACGATGGCGTAGCGGCCGCCGTGCTTGAGCCCGTCGACGCAGACCTGGGAGCCCTCCCCGGTCACCGCGGCCGCGCTGCTACCCGAGACGGCGACGAAGGGGGCGTAGTCGGTCTTGGGCTTGATCGCCTCCGAGAAGGTGAAGCAGGCCCGCGGGGCGGCCGCGTCGGAATCGACCTTGTAGTCGAGGATGCGGAAGCCGTGCTGCGCGCGCAGGGTCTCGTAGGTCTCCCGGACCGAACCGGTCTCGGCCAGGGCGAGGCTCGCCGCGTAGGCGTCCAGCGCCGGGCGCCAGGATTCCTGCTCGGCCTCTGCCGCCCCCAGGGCCGCCAGCGACGCCGCGGCGTCGGCGGCCGTGCCGGCGCGCTCGTAGGCGCGGTAGGCGGCGGCCGTCACCCGACCGCGCAGGCGCGACCGGCCCTGATAGTCGTTGTCCTCGAGCGCGCCCAGGGCCGCCGCGGCCCCGCGGGCATAGGCCTGCCAGTTGCGCGCGTCGGCCGGGTCGGCCGCCACCGCGGCGGCGAGCGGCGCCACCGCCTCGTCCGGCTTGTCGGCGGTGAGCAGGGCCAGCCCGGCGGCGCGGGACTGGCCGGCCGGCCGCAGCGGTCCGCCGGCTTCCGCCTTCAGCGCGGTCTCCAGGCGGACCGCCGCGCTGGCGAGGTCCGCCCGGACGAAGCTCTTCGCGAACGACGCCGATGCGGCCGACACCGGCCGTGCGGTCGTGCGGGCCGCCGGCGCGGTCTGGGCGAGGGCCGGCCCCGCGATCCATCCGAGGAGCGCCAGGGCACCCGCGAGCTGTCCGAGCCGCGCCATCAGCCTGTTCCCCAGCCTGGTTCCCGCCTGCCGCGTCCCCGATGATTCGCTTCGGGTTCGCTCATGCGGGAGCCTAGCACCGGAGGCGCGCGCCGCAACGCGTCGCCCCTCTGGCGGGCGCCGTCCGGGGCGCAGCGCGGCGGCGCTCAGAACGCCTTCAGAACCTGCTCGGTATGCTCGACCGCCACCGGTCCGGCGAAGCAGTGGGAGACCAGGGCGCGATACTCCTGCCAGGGCTGCGAGCCGGTGAAGTCCTTGGTGTGGGCCTCCAGCGTGTCCCAGTGGATCAGCAGCCGGTAGCGCTGCGGATGCTCGACGGAGCGCCGCACCTCGAAGGCCCGGCAGCCCTTGGCCGCCTTGAAGATCGCCGAGGCTTCGGTGATGCCTGCCTCGAACTCGGCTTCCATGCCGGGCTTGATCTCGATCTGCGCGATCTCGAGGATCATGGTCTGATGTCCTTGTCTCAGGTGCGGAGGGCGCGGCCGAGCTTGGCCGCCAGGATGCGATGCGGGCTTGAAGAGGGGGCGGCCTGCGCCGAGACCGGCAGATAGACGGTCTGCTCCAGCATGGAACGGCCGCCCATGGCCTCGTGCATCACGAGGTCCGAGAAAGTGCCCCAGGTCTCGCCGGGTTGGAAGTCCACGTCGGCCTGGGGCGACTCGGCCTGAGAGGTCTCGTCCCGCTTCAGTGCGTCGTGCAGGTGCCGGATCAGGTGGTCGTATTCCGAGCGCTGGGCCTTGGTGACGCGCAGGGCCGCGAGCAGCCGCGCCGAGAGCGTCGCGTAGCCCGTGGCAGCCGCGGCATAAACCCCTCCGCCATCGACCTGAAATCCTCGCCGATCCGCCAGCGCCGCGGCTCGCCCGTCGCCCCGCCTCCAGCGCCCGGACGAGGAAGCCGGGCGCCTCGCCGGAGGCGATCTGCGGGATCGGGGTGATCATCGTCGGCGGACTGACGGCCGTCCTGACCCCCGGCCCCTGGCGCCGAGCCGCCGGGGGAGGCCAGGGCCGCGCATTTCCGGTGGATGACACCCGCCGTCCACCGACACGGTGCGGCCCCCCTCGCCCCTCGGCTTGCGCAACCGCTTCGTTCCCGGCACGTTCCCCCGCGAGTAACCGGCCCGAGAGCCCGGCGGAGGTTGGCGCCGATGGCGACGTTGAAGGAATTCGAAGAGGCCCTGCGCGAGCACGGCATGAACATGGCGTTGGCGCTTCTGGAGCGCCTGCGCGAGCGCGACCGCGCGACCCGCACGGTGAAGCCCGCCCGGCGCCTGACGGGTCAGAAGATGACCCCGGAGCTCGCCCGGGCGATCCTCGACCTGCACGCCACGACCGGCATGACCCAGCAGGAGATCGCCTTCAAGGTCGGGGTCAACCAGGGCCGCGTGAACGAGGTGATCAAGCGCGGCAAGTGGCTGACCGACGATCCCACGGCCCCGGAGGCCGTGGCCCGCGACAAGGCGGTCGCCCGGATGCGCGGCGACCCGAAGCCCAAGAAGCCGCCCGTTGCCCGCGCCGCCTCCGCACGGGCCAAGGAGCGTAAGGCCGCGCCGCCGAAGGCGCGCAACCAGGGTCAGCTGGCGCTGGGGGATCTGTAGGGACGGGGCCGAAGGGTTCGTTGCTCCCGACAACTCCCCTCACCCTGAGGTGACCGCGACGCGGACCCGAAGGCGGGCTCCAGGGATCGCGCGGCTGGCTGGACCTCTCCTTCGAGGCGGCCGCTGCGCGTCCGCACCTCAGGATGAGGAGGGATGGCTGGATGACGGCCTCGGGCCGCGCCGGCCCCTCACCCGGCCGGCGCGAAATGGCCCCGGTAGCGCGCGCCGATCACCTCCACCGGCAGCGTCACGAACACGTCCGTCGTACCGAACTGGTGGTCGATCACCGCGCCGTCGCCGAAGGTCGCGCCGAGGCGCAGGTAGCCCTTGATCAGCGGCGGCAGGGCGTGAAGCGCGGCCTTTGTGTCCACGGCCTCCTTCGGCATCCGGTCCATCGCCACGGCACGCTTCGGCAGTGCCCGGGCTCGCCAGCCCTCCGGCGCGCGGGCATGGTGGTGCAGGAAGGCGAGCGGCAGGGCCAGCCGGTCCGGATCGGTGCCCTCCAGGCTGGCGCAGCCGATCAGCGCGTCGATCTTATGGTGCAGGACGTAGGCGTAGATCCCCTGCCAGAGCAGCTCGACGGTGCGCTTGCTCCGGTACGGCTTGAGCACGCAGGAACGGCCGAGTTCCAGGAGCCGCCGATGCCCCTGGGCGGCCAGCAGCGGTGCGAGGTCGTACTCGCTCTCGGAATAGAAGCCGGTATGCCGCTCGGCCACCGCGCCGCGCAGCAACCGGTAGGTGCCGACGACTTTCGGACGCGGCTCGACGAAGGGCTTCTTCCGCTTCGGGGCGGCATGGTCGAGGACGAGGAGGTGATCGCAGACCGCGTCGTAGCTGTCGACGTCGCGCCGGGACAGGGCGGCGAGCCCGGAGGGCACCGCCGACATCTCCTCGTAGAAGACCTTGTAGCGCAGCCGCTGCGCCCGCCGGATCTCGGATTTCCGCGTCGCCAGCCGCACCTCCAGGCTGCCGATGCGGCCGAGGCTGCGCCCCTCGAACGGCTCCGGCAGGCGGATCGCCCGCTCGGCCGAGAGGAGATCGGCGATTCCGTTCGCCCCCTCGACGCCCGGGAGCGGCATCGACCGGCGGCGCAGCTTCGCGATCGGCGCGCCGACCCCCCATTGCACGCCCTTGTGCCAGCCGGCTCCGAGCGCGCTGTAGGCTCCGCGGGCGAGATTGGCGACCATGGTCGGGTTCACTCCGGGTGCGCGTCCGTGCACCGTCGAATCCGACACAGAGCACGAAGGGCACACGCCATTATGACAGCCCACGCAAGAAAGCGCCCCGGCCGGGGCCGGGGCGCTCCATCAACCTGACGGTTCCGCGCGGGCGCGGGATCAGGCGGCCTGCGGGACCGCGTCCTTGCGGACATCGCCCTCGATCACCGGAGCGCTCGGGCGCGCCGCCGTGGCGATCTCGATGCGGCGGGGCTTCTTCGCCTCCGGAACCTCGCGGACGAGGTCGATGTGGAGGAGGCCGTTCTCGAGCGCCGCACCCGTCACCTGGACGTGGTCGGCGAGCTGGAACCGGCGCTCGAAGGCGCGGGCCGCGATGCCCTGGTGCAGGAACTCCGCCTTGCCCTCGGCCTTGCGCTCGCCCTTCAGCGTGAGGGCGTTCTCCCGCACCTCGATCGACAGGTCGGACTCGGTGAAGCCGGCGACCGCGACGGTGATGCGGTAGGCGTTCTCGCCGGTCCGCTCGATGTTGTAGGGCGGATAGGTCGGGGCCGCCTCGGCGCTCGCGAACTGGTCGAGGGCGGAGAACAGGCGGTCGAAGCCGACGGTGGAACGGTACAGGGGAGCGAGATCGAACTGACGCATGACATATCCTCGTGTGAGCAACATGCAATTCCGGTCCGCCCGATGGGCCGGACCCGTCTTTCGTGCCGCCTGACGGCCGGCACAGACGAGATATCGGAGGGGGAAAATCGCCCTTCAAGACCCCGGGCGATGGCAGGAATCGCAATTTTTTCGCTACGGTCCGCGGGTGCAGCGGGCGGTGCACGGACGCGCTGAGGTGAGGCCAGTGAGACGCTTCGACGGTGGTACCGGGCGCGAGCCGCCGCTCCTGACCCTGCGCAGCACGCCCGACAATCCGGTCCCGCCGGGCGGCACGCTGATCGCGGTCGGCACGCGCGACGATTGCACCCTGCGGGCGGCCTACTGGCAGACGACGGCGCGCACCTGCCGGGGTACGGTCTGCCTGCTCCAGGGCCGGGCCGAGTTCATCGAGAAGTACTACGAGACGATCCACGAGCTGCGGGCGCGGGGCTTCGCGGTCGTCGCCTTCGACTGGCGCGGCCAGGGCGAATCGGACCGGCGGGTGGACAATCCCCACAAGGGCCACGTCGCCCGGTTCGACGATTACCGCCTCGACCTGCGGGCCGTGGCCGAGACCGTCCTGGTGCCCCTGATGCCCGAGCCCCATGTCGGCCTCGCGCATTCCATGGGCGGATGCGTCGCTCTCCTGGGCGCCCTGGACGGCTGGCTGCCGTTCCGGCGGCTGGTGACCGTGGCCCCGATGCTGTCGATCCGGATGATCCGCTGGCCGGCCGGCGCCGCGCTGCTGTCGCAGGGCCTACACCGTCTGGGCCTCGGGAGCCGGTACATCCCGCTCGGCAAGCCGGTCTCGATCGCCACCAACCCCTTCGCCGGCAACAGGCTGTCGCGGGATCCGGTCCGCTACGCCCGCAATGCCGCGGCGGCCCGGGAGGTCGGCGCCGGCGCGGTCGGCGATCCGACGATCGCGTGGCTCGCCGAGGCGTTCCGCGCGATGGCGCGCCTGCGCGACCCGCGGGCGGCGCCGCGGATCACGCTGCCGACCCTGATCGTCGCGGCGGGGGCCGACCCGGTTTGCGGCACGCCGGACACCGAGCGCTTCGCGGCCCGGCTGAAGGCCGGCCATATCCTGGTCCTGCCGGATTCCCGGCACGAGATCCTCACCGAGCGGGACGCGATCCGGCAGGATTTCTGGGCGGCCTTCGAGGCCTTCGTGCCGGGCTCGCCCCTGCCGAGCCACGCCGAGGTCGAGGCGCACGCCGTCGCGGTGCCGGTCGCCTGAGGCGTCAGCCGGCCAGATCCGGGTCGATGTCCCGCGGGCGCACGAACCGCTCCAGGCGTCCCCGGCCCGGCGCGACCTCGGCCCAGAGGTCGCCCGCGAAGTCGATCACCGCGTAGGCCGCGGTCGGGAATTCCAGGGCGAGGCGGTCCCGCGCCGCCCGCGGCCCCGCCCCCGCCAGCCCCGCCGCGAGGTCGCCGAGTCCCGGATTGTGGCCGACGACGATCACCGTGCCGGCGGTGTCGGGCGCCTCCCGGATCACCGCGAGAATCCGCTGCGCCGGCGCCTCGTAGATCTCTGGCCGCCAGCGCGTCTCGGGATTGCCGAGCGTGGCCGCCATCGCCTCCCAGGTCTCGCGCGTCCGTGCAGCGGTCGAGACCAGGGCGAGATCCGGGCAGAGGCCTTCCCGCGCGAGGTGGGCGCCCACCGCCGGGGCCGCCCGCCGGCCGCGGGCATTGAGCGGGCGCTCGTGGTCCGCCACGCCCGGCGGACGGTCGGACTTCGCGTGCCGCAACAGGATCAGCCTGCGCATGAGCGAACCTCTGATGCGAATCTCTGGGCCGATCCCGGGGCTTTGAGCCACCGGATTCCTGGCGCCCATCTCCCCATCCGGTTAGCCGAAAGCGCCGCGTGCGGGAACCTCGGTTTTCCCCGCCCCGTTCCGAAGGCGGGCCGTCCGCGCACGGCATGGTACGGCGTGGCACGGCATGCGGCGCGACGGTCTCCGACCAGGAGTCTGCCCGACCAGGAGTCTGCCCGATGGACCGATCCCACCGCGTCACCGAGATCCTGTCGTGGTACGGGGCCGACAGCCCCGGGACGCTCGCCAACCTCGCCCGGATGCTGGAGCACGGAAAGCTCGGCGGCACCGGCAAGATGCTGATCCTGCCGGTGGACCAGGGTTTCGAGCACGGCCCCGCCCGCAGCTTCGGCCCGAATCCGCCAGCCTACGACCCGCTGTACTATTTCGAGTTGGCCCTGGCGGCGGGGTGCAACGCCTACGCGGCGCCGCTCGGCTTCCTGGAGGCGGGGGCGCGGGACTATGCGGGGCGCATCCCCTTGATCCTCAAGCTCAATGACCACGACCTCCTGGCCGACGAGGACGATCCCGAGCAGGCGATCACCGGCTCGGTGGCGGACGCCCTGCGGCTCGGCGCCTGCGCCGTCGGCTTCACGATCTATCCGGGCTCCGCCCACCGCAACGCCATGTACGGTCAGATTCGGGCGATCGCCGAAGAGGCCAAGAGCGTCGGGCTCGCCGTGGTGATCTGGTCCTACGCCCGCGGCTCGGCCCTGTCGAAGGCGGGCGAGACCGCCATCGACGTCATCGGCTACGCGGCGCAGATCGCCGCGCAGCTCGGCGCGCACATCATCAAGGTGAAGCTGCCCACCGCCCATATCGAGCAGCCGGCGGCCAAGAAGGTCTACGAAGCCACCGGCATCCCGATCGGCACCGTGGCCGAGCGCGTCCGCCACGTGGTGCAATGCGCCTTCAACGGCCGGCGGATCGTGATCTTCTCCGGCGGTGCCCACGCCGAGGAGGGCCCCTTCCTCGACGAGATCCGCGCCATCCAGGCGGGCGGCGGCTTCGGATCGATCGTGGGCCGCAACGCCTTCCAGCGCTCGAAGGCGGACGCCCTGTCGCTGCTCGGCACGATCACCGACATCTACGCGGGCGTCTGAGCTTGGCCCGCGCCGTCAGCCGCCGTCGCGGGCCAGCCGGGCGAGTCCGTCGCGGGTCGGCCCGGCCGGCCTCCAGCCGAGGGCCGCGAGGCCGTCGGCGCGGGCGACGAGCCCCTCGGCGACGCGGGCGAACTGCGCGTCCCGGCCGGTCAGCCGGCAGGCCAGCTTGATGAGCCCGGCCGGCACCGGGACGAGGCCCGGGCCGCGGCCGAGGCCCTGGCGGAGGGACGCGATCATCTCGGGCAGGCTGAGCGGATCCGGGTCGGCGGCGATGAGGGCGCGGTTCAGCGGGCCGGGCGCCGCCAGCGCCGCGTCCACGGCGCCCGACAGGCTCTCCAGGGAGATCAGCGAGCGCCGCGCCGCGAGGCCGCCCAGCGGCAGCGGATAGGGGCTGCGCGCCAGCCGCAGCAGGGCGGCCATGTTGCCCTTCACGCCCGCCCCGTAGACGAGGACCGGGCGCAGGGCGACCCAGTCCAGCCCGGTCTCGGCGAGCGCCCGCTCGGCCTCCAGCTTGGAGCGGCCGTAGGCGTCGGTGGGCCGGGGCGGATCGCCCTCCCCGACCACGCCCGGTGCGCTCGCCCCGACCTGGGCGCGGATCGAGGACAGGAACACGAAGCGGCGCACCTTCGCGCGCGCCGCCGCCTCCGCGAGCTTGCGCGTCGCCTCGGTGTTGAGCGTCCGGTAATCGTCCTCCGGGGCGCCCGACGGCGTCGGGCCGAGGTTGGCGTGGGCGAGGCCCGCCGAGTGCACCACCGCGTCGACGCCGCTGAGGGCCGCCGCCATGTTGATCGGGCGCGTCAGGTCGCCGACCACCGCGCTCGCGGCGCCCTCCGGCACGCTCGTCGGCCGGCGCAGCAGCACGCGGACCCGGTAGCCGCGCGCGGTGAGGTCGGCGAGCAGATGGCGGCCGATGAAGCCGGTCGCCCCGGTGAGCGCGATGAGTCCGGTCACGGCTGAGCGGCACCTTCGGCTGGGGCCGGCGCCGGGGCGCGGGCGAAGCGGCGGAGCAGGGCGGCGACCAGGGCGAGCCCGGCTGCCAGGGCGGCGAGCGTGACCGGCCAGGACGGCCAAAGCAAGGTCGCGGCGGCGAGCGCCGCCAGGGCGAGATTGGCCGCAAACACCCGGCCCACCACGCCGGGGACGCTGAGCCCGTTGACGGTGGCCCGCTGGTAATGGTGACCGCGATGGGCTTCCCAGACCCGCTCGCCCCGCGCCGCCCGGGCGCCGAGGGTCAGGCTGGCATCGGCGAGATAGACGAGCGGCAGCAGCAGGGCCGCGGCGAGGCCGCCCGCCAGGGCCAGCTGGCACAGCAGCCAGGCGGTGACGAGCCCGATCGGCAGCGAGCCGACATCCCCGAGGAAGAGCTTTGCGACCGGCCGGTTGAACGGCGCGAAGCCGAGCACCGCCCCCAGGAGGCTCGCCGCAACCAGCGTCGGCAGCGGCGGCAGGCGCCCGGCGAGGCCGAACAGTAGGAGCGCGCCCGCCACCGGGACGATCTCCGCCACCGTCATCCAGTCGAGCCCGTCCATGAAGTTCGTCAGGTTGACGAACCACAGGCCCGCCAGCAGCGCGAGGCCGCGCTCCAGCCAGAGCGGCAGACCGGGCAGCAAGCGCCCGTCCACGTGCCAGACCAGCAGGCCGACCACCAGAGCCTGCACGGCGAGCCGCAGCGCGGCCGGGAGCGGCCGGATGTCGTCCACCGCACCGAGGAGCGCCAGGGCCAGGGCGCAGCCGGAAAGCCAGATCCAGTCCGGACGGCCTCCGATCTCCGGCGCCGCGATCAGCAGGCCCGAGATCGTGACGAACGCCGTGACCACGGCGATTCCGCCCCCCTGCGGGGTCGGCACGGTGTGGCTCGAGCGGGCATTCGGCCGGGCCAGGGCGTAGCGCTGCAGCAGCGGGCGCAGGCGCAGGATCAGGCCCGCCGAGAGGGCGGCGGCGAGGGGCACCGCCAGCAGCAGGATCGTGGGCAGGGCGGACGGCATCGCGGACGGTATCTCGGACGGCATTTCGGACGGCAATGGCGCCGTCCTACGCGATCTGCCGCCCGACCGTCAGGGGGCGCCCTAGGCCGCCCGCACCGTGGCGAGGAAGCGCGCGACCTCGGCCCCTAGATGCTCAGACTGACGCGACATCTCGCTTGCGGCCCCGAGAACCTGGGCGGCGGCCGCACCGGTCTCTTCGGCGGAGTAGGCAAGGCTCGCGATCGTCCCGGTCACCGCGCCGGTGCCGACCGCGGCCTCGGCGACGTTGCGGACGATCTCCTGGGTGGCCGCACCCTGCTGCTCCACGGCTGCCGCGATGCTCGAGGCCACGTCGTCGATCTCGCGGATCCGTCGGCCGATCCCGTCGATCGCCGACGCGGCCTGCCCGGTGGAGGACTGGATCCGCCCGATCTGGCCGGTGATCTCCTCGGTGGCCCGGGCGGTCTGTTCGGCGAGCGCCTTCACCTCGGACGCCACCACCGCGAAGCCGCGTCCGGCGGTGCCGGCCCGGGCGGCCTCGATCGTGGCGTTGAGCGCCAGAAGGTTGGTCTGGGCGGCGATCCCGGAGATCAGCGCCACCACATCGCCGACCTTCGCGGCCGCGGCGCTGAGATCGTGCACCAGCGCCACCGTGCTGGTCGCCTCCGCGACGGCGACCCGCGCCAGTTCCGCCGAGCCGCTGACCTGACGGCCGATCTCCTGCACGGACGAGCCCAGTTCCTCGGCGGCCGCCGCGACGGTGTTGACGTTGGCGGCGGCCTCGCTGGCGGCGGCCGCGACGGTGCCGGACTGCCCGGCGGCATCCGACGCGCTACCGGTCAGCGACCGGGCGGTGGCCTCCAGCTCGGTGGCCGCCGCCGACACGCCGCCGACGATGCCGCCCACCGCCTGCTCGAAGGCGTCGGCCATGGCACGGGTCGCGGTCCGGCGCTGCGTCTCGGCATCCGCGCGGGCCAGCGCCGTCTCCGCCTCCAGGGCGCGCGAGCGGACGAGGTTGTCGCGGAACACCAGCACGGAGCCGGCCAGGGCTCCGATCTCGTCCCGCCGGCCCCGGCCCGGGATCCCCACTTCCGCGTCGCCCGCGGCGAGGCGCTGGGTCGCCGCCGCGATCGCCCGCAGCGGCCGGCTGACGCCGCGCAGCACCAGCACCATGGCGCCCAGCGCGACGAACAGCGCGAGCGCGGCGAGCACCAGCATGTTCCGGTTGGCGGCCGCGTAGGTCGCCTCGATCCGCGCGCCGCTCGCCTGCGAGCCGGCGGCGTTCAGGTCGACCAGCCGGTCCCATTCGGCCAGAACCCCATTGATGCCGGTCGACATCGTGGTGTTGTAGATCCGCTGGCCTCCGGCGACGTCGCCGGAGGCAGCCTTGTCCAGGGCTTCCGTCTGCAACGCCCTGTAGGCGTCCAGCTGGCGCCGGAGGGCCGCGTAGGCGTCGCGCTCAGCCTGCGTGAGCGGCTGCGCCTCGTAGCGGGCGAACTGCGCGGCGAGCTGTCCGTCGCGTTTGGCGATCGTGGCCGCGACCTCGGTCCGCAACTCCGGCGTGTCGGCGGTGATCAACCGCCCGCCGTTGACCCGCTGCCGCATGATGATGACGCCGATCCGGCCGAGCGCGTCGGTCGCCGGCACGCGCACGTCGCGGAGTTCCGCCGCGGTGGCGTTGACGCTGCGCAGTTCCGTCAGGGAGAGGCCGCTCGTCGCGGCGATCAGGACAGCCAGTGCGGCGAGGCAGAATCCGAGCTTGGCCGCGATCGAGATGCTAGGGCGCATGTCGCTTCTTCCTCGGTCCCGAAAGGGGGACCGAGGACATCATGATGCGGAAACGGTTAAACTTGTTTGAGATATGGCAGCTATCGATTCAACTTTAATGCCGCCACGTCTCAGTAGACTTGTGCCTCCGCGCGCGGCTGGTCCGATGGGCCGTCCCGGCGCTCCAGACCCTTCTCCACGACCTTTGCGAGCCCGACCATGATCTGGTCGATGGCGTAGTCCTTGGGCGTGTAGACGGCGCGGACGCCCATGTTCTTGAGAACCAGCTCGTCCTCGGGCGAGATGATGCCGCCGACCACCACCGGGATGTGGTCGAGCCCTGCCTCGCGCATCTTGGCACGGACCTCCCGCACCAGCGGCACGTGGGAGCCCGACAGGATCGACAGGCCGACCACGTGGGCACCGGTCTCCTTGGCCTTCGCGACGATCTCGGCCGGTGTCTGGCGGATGCCGTCATAGGTGACGTCGAAGCCGACATCCCGGGCGCGGAGCGCGATCTGCTCGGCGCCGTTGGAGTGCCCGTCGAGGCCGGGCTTGCCGACGACGAGCTTGGGCGTCTCGCCGAGGCGCTCGCCGAGATCGGCGATCAGGAGCTTGGCGTCCTCGGCCGCGCCGCTGGACACCGTCTCGAGGGTGACGCCGGTGGGCGCCCGGTACTCGCCGAAGACGTCCCGCAGGCGCGCGCCCCATTCGCCGGTGGTCACGCCGGCCTTCGCGGCCTCGATGGAGGGGGGCATGATGTTGGCGCCGGAGCGCGCCGCCTGCTCCAGGGCGTCGAGGGCCTGACCGACCGCGTTCGCGTCGCGGCGACCGCGCCATTCGCGGATGCGGGTCTGGGCCTCCATCTCCACGGTCTCGGAGACGGAGAAGATCGCCCCCTCCCCGGCGGTGAGCGGCGAGGGCTCGCCCTGCTGCCACTTGTTGACGCCGACCACGATCTGCTCGCCGGCCTCGATGGCCGAGATCCGCCGGGCGTTCGATTCGACCAGCGCGCGCTTGAGCGCCCCGGTTTCCACCGCGGCGACGGCGCCGCCGATGCCGCCGATCCGCTCCAGCTCGGCCCGGGTCTGCGCCTTCAGCGCCTCGACCTTGGCCTCGATCACGTGGCTGCCGTCGAAGATGTCGTCGTATTCCAGCAGGTCGGTCTCGAAGGCCAGGATCTGCTGCATCCGCATGGACCATTGCTGGTCCCAGGGGCGCGGCAGGCCGAGGGCCTCGTTCCAGGCCGGCAGCTGCACCGCGCGGGCGCGGGCGCGCTTGGAGAGCGTCACCGCCAGCATCTCGATGAGGATGCGGTGGACGTTGTTCTCCGGCTGCTGCTCGGTGAGCCCGAGGGAGTTCACCTGTACGCCGTAGCGGAAGATGCGCTTCTTCGGGTCGTCGATGCCGTAGCGCTCCTGGGCGATCTCGTCCCAGAGTTCCGAGAACGCCCGCATCTTTTTGGCGACTACTTCAAGGACCGGGCGATCGAGCTGGCCTGGACCCTGATCACGAAGGAATTCGGCCTCAAAGCCGACAGGCTTCTCGTCA